>NZ_JBALEQ010000074.1:0-18031 GCF_036917775.1 Nostoc sp. | reverse complement strand
TTCAATTCTTGCCAAAGGACTTGTCATATTCTTTCCACATAATTGCTACTGCAATTTTTTATTATCTCATGCTATTTATATTAAGGATAAGTCTATTGTATTTGTACTATTCGCTGCTGCCTTTTCTCTACCAAAACCTGACCAATAGATCCCCCAGTACCCAACCCAAACATTCCTGTAGCAATCATGTACATTGCATTTTTGCCAAAAAATTGCACTCCTAAATACCCGATAGATATGGCCACTAATGTGCCAGTGAGACTTACAACAATTACTTGTGCTTGATTCCGTTTCATAATTAAAATGCCATTCCCTGATAGAAGTTATGATTTGAATGATTTTGCTATTACGTAATCGCGCCACCTCTCACTTGGCAAATCATCTATCGAAAATTCAGTCTATATGTTCAAGAACAAGAACAATAATTTAGTATTTGGGAGCCAGTAGATTATTACTTCTTTTTCAAAATGTCTTCCAATAATGGCTCTTTATTTATCGAGGATTATCAACTTTATTGGTCAGCTAGTTAATTATTCTAAAATCTTTTCCAGTCGACATCATTTCAAAATGTAGATAGTTCTTGGTATTGCTAATTCAAGATAAAAAAAGCTCACGCTCCAGATAAATCTGAGCAAAGGAAAACTCCGCCCATAATTTCGGTAAGCATCGAAGCGTGAGAGAAAATGTACCTGATACTTTTTCAAGCACGTTTTTGCAATGATTTATAGTCAAATTCAGCAACACCTAGTTGTTTTTTAAAGTAAGCGCGGTAGAGTTGGCAACGCGGTAGGATGCTATCGCCTTCATAAGTGATTAATCCCAAGCTTTCGAGTTTATGAGCATCAATGGGATTCAAAGAAACGTTTTGCTTTGAGCTAACAACTTCAATATATGCTTTTACCAAACTGGAATTTTCTTGCAGAATTGCCCAGTGTCGCCATAAATGATAACGGTAGATACCGCCGTTAGCGATCGCCTCATGTATTACTTCCTCTAAGGTGATTCCTTGACAGCATATATAATACAGAGCAATCCGAATTAGTGCTGGATGTCCCCCCACCAGAGACATCAGTTGCGTAACCTCGTTCTGAGAAGTCCAGTCTAGCCCATGCCGTTGGGCCAAATACTCTACTTGATGCTTTGTAAATTCTGGCAGACGGATCGGTAGTCCAATATTAAATGGGGAACGGTTGATATCTAGAGAGACGTAAACTTCTGTAGAATAAACCACTACTAGCCTAAGCTTCTGCAAGTTAGCATCTTGTCGTGCTTCTTCATACCAAGAGCGTAATAAACCAAAGAACTCCTGAGCAATTTGAGGATATTCAAAAAAGTGGTCAACCTCATTTAACACTAAAACCACTGGGCTTTTACTCTGCTTCAGTAAGTAGGATTGTAAGTATAAACTACAACTTAACTTACAGCCTATTTCTTCATCCCAGTTTTCATCTAGCTTGGGGTCTATGCCTAATTCTGTTGCAATTTGCCAGCAAAAAGAACGCAAAAACTTGTTTAAGTCTGTCAGACAGGTTGTATCCATTTGCTTGCAATTCAGGTTCACAGGGCGACAACCTTGCATCTGGGCAAAAGCCAATAGCCGTAGCACAAGAGAAGTTTTTCCCATCTCTCTTGGCGCTCGAATTCGGATCACACAGCCTGGTTGAATTATTTCTCGATAAACTAGTTCTTCAATGGGAGGACGTTCAACATAGAAAGGGGAATCTAGAGCTACGGGGCCATCTGGGTATGACCAAAGATTTTCGAGTTGGTTATGGTTCTTAGTAACAAATGATTCTAAGGACAATGGCGGAGATAATTTCTTTTCTCCTGTATCTAAACTCAACAATCGAGTTGGAGAGACTTCAGTATTATTCGGTTCACTCAAAATTGTGTAGTCTTCCCTGTGTAATTCTAGGTTAAAGGCGGTAAAGCACAATTTTAAGGTTTTTTGATCCACGCCTGTATTCAACGACCATAATCGGTTCAGGGTTTTGGTTGAAACATTCATGCGATCGCCTAAATCTTCTAGAGTGAAGTGATTGCCATTGTTTTGAACCTTTTCCATAGCCAGAATCGCCGCTTGTAAGCGCTTAAGTCCAGTGATCGTTAGGACAATTCCTCGCTTTCGGGTACTCTTAGATTGCTTCATATCGCTAATTATCTATCTGTTCTTTTCTTTACTGCCTTAGCTATCTCCTCATTGTTTCATGTTTTAAAACAGTTATTCAACAGTTACTTACCCGTTATTAAATCTTTCAATATTTGGTAAATAAATATACTTGATTGTTTTATATGATTCAAGTATGTAGGTATAAACAAACATAACTTTTTTTCTTCCACTACGGTAAGCTGCTGATGCTTACGCATCAAGTGTTTTTTACTACTTGCAAATAATAAATGACTTGCCTTAAGAGTTCACTTTATTTATGCAAACTGCCTACATATTACTTAAAGTTATTTCATGTCTGGCATTACTCTGGATTTTGGGGAAAAGGGAAAAGGGAAAGAAAAAACCTTTAACCCAAACCCGATTCCGAGTTAAAAATGCACAAAGCGAGGAGTGTTGCTACTTCACCTACGCTTCTCAAAATTAGCAATTTTTTTAGATTTAACACGCAGTAGGGGCGTACAGCTAGCTGCACGCCCCTACTAAAGACCTATATTTTATGCACCTGAAAAACGCTACAATCTTTTACCAGTAAGCTTAAAGGCGTTATCCAAGTATTAGAATTCGTTATTTAAGGGCATTAGAGGAATTTAAAAGTGCCTAAAGTTACAGTGAAACACTTTTAAAAAAACCTCTTAGCGTCGAACTTGGTTAGAGATATTTTTGCCTGTCTGTGCTGCACTGTTCCCTACATCATTAGCAGTTTCTTTAGCGCCCTTTAGGTATCCACCTCCAAACTCTTTAAAGGCTTCTCCTGACTGTTGCCCAATCTTTTGAAGTCGTTCACCAGGAGAATCTTCGGTTTCACGAGCATCCTTAAACCACTGCCTTACTGTTTTTGGTCTTTCAGCATCATTTTGCTCTACCTGTTGGCGGACTCTCTCCTTTAAGCCTTTATCATTCTGCCCCTGCTCATAATTTACATTCGTCGTCAGCACTAGAAAACCAACTAGGACAACAGCCAAAAAACGTGTTACCTGAAGTCCTTTAAGCATGGAACTGATGTTACCAATCTTTCTAGAAATCAAATTTATCATGCCAATTTACTTGTTTTTTTGAGTACAAATAAACATTAACTATAAAAGGGTAATTATCCTTCTAGCAAAAGGCATAAATCGGTTATAAAAAAGAAATGCTTTTTAAACCTTACGGAGGAGGTGGTTTGTTGAGAAATAGATATTTGTATTCATTTATGTGCAAGAGCAGCGAGCAATACTGCCTTTAGCTAGAGAGTTTACATCATAAGCGATAGATAGCCACTGCTGAACCAATTAAATTGTTATTACAAATAGGATAAAGGGCTAAATTTCAGTATTAGTAAGAAAAAGTGTAGGTTGGGTTAATCAAAGTGCAATCTAACAAAACCCCAGAAATCTTGGGTTTACTTCCTCAACGAAATCTAAGCAGCTTAAGGGTTTTGACACTAACTAAATCGTATCGTATGACAAATAGGATAAAGGGCTACACCTAATTATTAGCAAGTTTTGTCAATCTAATTAGGAAAATAATGATGCTAAAAAACTCTCATGAATCCAACAATTATAACTGACAAAAGCTCAGTAAATTTTGTTGATATTGCTATTCTCAAATCCGATTATTTTGGTACTTGTTTTTATCCAAGCTTACCTCAAAATTGCAATCAGTAGTGGAATATTATTTGAACCAATTAAGCCAATATTCTCAAGGCTACTTTGGAGGATAATATGCCAATTATTTGCTTAAAGTTCAGCCCGTAACTAGAAGACATTACCAAACTAATCTATTTACTCTGCGATATTTAGTCACCCACGATATTTTTCATAAATTGCTTGATTTTGACACTACTTATCCAGGAGAAATTGGTGTACTTCCTTTCGCTGCTATACAGAATTACAGCAAATCATTCCAAATCAGTTTGTGATTGGCTAGACTGCTCTATCCCATCCTGGCTCCCCAACAAATCAAAGAAATGTTCCTCAATCTGGTGAAAGGGCCTGAAATCAATACTTTTCGGATAAACCCAATCATCGCTCTTTTGGTCTGGGGAAAGGTAAATTCAAACCCTTTCCCCGTTAACCGAAAACTATGGGGCGTGAACTAGGTAACAAAGCTGATTTTTTTGTTGGGCTACCGCTTTGAAGCCGATTGAAAAGAAAGAATTGACCACTCTAGTAAACAGTTAGGATAACCATAAATTTCCCTAATTCATCTAAAAAAAGTATTTAGCTGTTTAATAACAGCTTTTTTAGAGGTTTTACTCTTTGTTTATAAATCTTGCTTAAGATTCCTTCGGCTGCCAAATGTAGCACTAAATACATTTTTAATGCTACATTTGGTTTTTAATACAGATAGAGCCGAAAAAAACATATATCTTTAGTTATAAAAGTTATCTATCTAAAGATATAAATAATTGATGGAAATTCCTAAAAAGCTAACAACAACAATCAATAGTCACAGGACTTTTAGGTTAGAGATATTGTCTAACCGAGTGGATTTATACCCTAATCCCTAGATATTTGAAGGGCTTACAGAGGACAAATTAATCCACATTTTTTCCTCAATACGAGAACTGCTTCAGCTGGAAAGCCAAAGGATGAAATACTGGATCAGGAAATTAGCAATCTTTATAGTATTACTGTATAACTTGTTCTTCTGTAGTGATTATGCAGGAGCAAATCAACTTTCAAATATTGATGTACAGCAAGTAAATGTACTGCCAGTAGTTGAAAAATTAGCAAGTACTGATAACGATATTACTAAGAGTAGAAAGGAAAAATTTTGCCGATTTAATGAGGTTGTCAAAGGGATAAATAAAGTAGAGGGACTTTTCACACTTTATTGCACTAATAATTCGGGAAAAATTTACTTAGAAATTAAACCAGAACAGCTGAATAAAAACTATCTAGCTATAGTGACATTAGAATCGGGCGTTGGAGAAAGTGGAATTTATAGTGGATTACCTCTTTCTGATTTTATCTTTTACTTCCAACGAGTAAACAATAGATTACACTTTGTGTTGCGAAATGTGAAATTTCGTGCAGAAAGTAGACCGGAACAGCGATCGCTTGCTCGTTCATTTAGCGACTCTGTTCTTTATTCACTCGAAATAGCCAATATCGATCCACAGAATGAAAATATTCTGATCGATCTGAATGAACTGCTAATGCAGGATTTACCTGGATTAACTACTATTTTGAAATACTCTTTGCAAGCTGATTACCACTTAGATGTACACAAGTCATATTTTGGTGATGTTAACAGCTTCTCAGAAAATATAGAGATTGATTCTATTTACGGTTTTTCATCCTTAGAAGGAGCAAATTTAGTTACCGTACCTGATAGTAGGGCACTTACTCTCAAGGTACACTACAGTTTTTCTCAACTTAGAGAAAATAATGATTATATTCCCCGGCTTGCTGATGACAGAGTGGGATATTTTATTACTGCTTTTCAAGATTTATCTAATAAGAATCCTCATGAATCATTTGTACGTTACATCAATCGTTGGCATCTAGAGCCATCCGATCCGAATGCTCCCTTATCTCCACCTAAAAAGCCAATTGTGTATTGGATTGAAAATGCTGTGCCACTAGAGTACCGCGATGCGATTCGTGAAGGTGTTTTGATGTGGAACAAAGCATTTGAAAAAGCTGGATTTCAAAATGCTATTGAAGTACAGCAAATGCCAGATGATGCTGATTGGCAACCCGCAGATGTACATTACAATACTATTCGCTGGTTCAACTCTTTGGATGCAGGTTTTGCTAGAGGGCCAATGCGCGTCAACCCATTCACTGGGGAAATATTGGATGCAGACATTATGGTAGATGCCAATATGGTGCTATCAATTCAGCAAGAATATCACGCATTAATGGAAGTAAATCCATTTTTAGTGGGTAAAAACCCATGTCAAGCCCTTGGGGGAAGCCAAAAGCCAGGAGTTAATAATTCTCTTCTAGCGGACTCTGAGTCTTGCTATGGTATGGAGTCTTCAAATCAAGCCGCGATGGGAGCGCTGGCGTTGTCAATTTTGCCAAATACTACAGCCAGTAGTGAAACGATGAAGGAGTATGTGCATCAATATTTACGTTCTCTCATTGCTCACGAAGTCGGGCATACTCTCGGTTTGCGCCACAACTTTCATGGCAGCACAATGTTAGCACCTGAAGAATTAAATAATACTGAAATCACTCACACTAAAGGCTTAGTGGGTTCAGTGATGGACTATCTACCGGTGAATATAGCACCACAGGGATTACAGCAAGGTGACTATTTTCCAGGAGTTGTTGGGCCTTATGACGAATGGGCAATTGAGTATGGTTATAAAACAAGCCCATCAGCAGCGCTTGAGGGGATAATTCCAGAATTAGAAAAAAGTTTTTTAGAGCAAATTGCACTAGCGTCGCCTCAACCAGAATTATCTTATGCAACTGATGAGGATATCTGGGACATTAATCCTTTGGCGAATCTCTGGGATATGAGTAGTGATGTGCTACTTTATTCGCAGTGGCAAATGGATAATGCCCGCGTTATGTGGCAGCGCCTTGATAAGGGTTATCTATCAAAAGGAGAAAGCTATAGTAACCTGCGCGTCTCATTCAATAGAGTGCTTAAATATTATTTTCGGAACGCCACCTTACTTTCCAAATATATTGGTGGACAATCGTTTCTGCGTCTCCATACTAGTGATAATGCTTCTTGGACATTTGTACCTGTTTCACTTTTAAAACAACGCCAGGCATTGACAAAATTACAAGAGTATGTATTTGCCGAGAATGCTTTCAGTTTTTCACCACAATTGCTCAATAAACTAGCACCATCACGCTGGGAACATTGGGGTAGTTCTGTACCTAACAACCGCCTTGATTATCCAATTCACGAAAGTATTTTGAAGTTCCAAAGTGCGGTGCTGCGATCGCTATTAGACAGCGATCGCCTCAATCGTTTACAAGATATAGAATTAAAAACTCTGCCTGGGGAAGCACTTTCGATCCCGGAACTATTTGATACCCTGCAAACAGGCATCTGGACAGAAGTTTTAACCCCAGGAGAACTAAAACCAATTTCTAGCATCCGTCGTTCATTGCAACGAGAATATCTGAATATTTTGCTAGAAATGATGTTGGGTACTACTAATACACCTGAAGATGGCCGGACATTGGCTTGGTATGAATTGCGCCAACTGCAAAAAGCTATTGATGTCAGGCTCAAACAACTTAGCGAACAGAGGGTTGGCGGGGTTCCCTCCCTTGAAGCGACTGGCGTTAACACAGCTTTATCGACATTTGCCTTAGCGTCTTTGCAGGAGAAGAAGCGTTACCCGGAGGGTGAAAGCCTTGACCTTTACACCCTAGCGCACTTAGAAGCTTCTGGCGATCGCATCACCAAAGCATTAAATGCACATTTACTCTCTAAGTAGTCATTTGTCATTTGTCATTTGTCATTTGTTATTTGTCTCCCTCATCCCCCTCGTCTTCCCCAATCTCCAATCCCCAGTCCTCAGTTACCGAAGATATTGTTGCAATAGACCAATGACAACTTCTGGTATTTCTAAATGAGGTAATATTCCTGCATCTGCGATCGCATAAAAATTTTGAATTGCCCTTTGATTTAAATTTGCCAAGCGTTGTCCTAGTTTGATATTGGTAAATTGTGCCTTCTCTCCCCAAAACATCACAGTGGGAATTGTCAGTTGCTGAATATATAAACTTAGATCAAAGTAAAGATCGCCCCGTAAAAATGCCAAGGCGGAAAATTTAGCATTAGGTTGTTGTGCAGAGGTTAAATAAGCATCCACTATTTCTTGAGATACTCGTTCTGACTTAGCAAACAAAAAACTTTGTAAAAAATTTCGGACTGCAATTTCATTTTCAGCACCAAGCATATAAATAAAATTGTCCAACAGAGGCGTATTGATTACCGAAAGCGGAAGTCTGCGTCCAGCACCCTGCCCAAAATCATCAAATCCAGATGGGGAGACCAAAAACAGCGCTTTGAATAAATTGGGTTGAACAATAGCTAGGCGGATAGCAAAAGCGGCTGTTAGAGAAGAGGCTACCACCGTCACTGGCTGGCGACAAGTTTCGATGATAAACTCTGCGATCGTGCTGAGATAATCCCTAATTTTATAATCCCGGACTGGATGAGCCGATTCTCCCCAGCCGATTAAATCGGGAGCTAAAATGTGGTAACTAGAGGCAAAAGCTGGGTAAACTTTAGACCATTCATACGCAGATGCCCCACCACCAAAGTTATGGAGAAACAGTAGTGGAGGTAAATCTTCAGTATCAGCGAACGCCCAAGGTGTATTCGTTTGGGTATAGTAAACCATTGCCCCCAAGGATGTATGGATAAGTTTATGTCCAAAGCCAGGAGGTTGAAACTGAAGCATAAAATTAAAAAGTATAGTTTAATTACACTTTACCCGAAGGCAAAATTAAGAGGTATAAATTCAAGCTTACCGATAAATATCAGAGTAAGTAAAAATTTTCTGTCCTAAGCTATTTCATATTTAATTTGTATACAGTCAAACTAATTCATAATTCATTTCTTACTTTTGATTACTATCTGCTGTGATCTGAACAAGTTGATGGAGGTTATCGCCACTAATATGATAGGCTGCCCCAAAACCAACTACAAAACGCCCTTCACTAGGAGTTAGCTGAAAAATCCGAAAGTCAGATAAACCCCGCAAAACCTCGATAATTTCACCAAATCGCCCTTGCAATTGCTCAACAATTTGATTCCACTTGTCAGTTTCACGCTCTATCAAAGTTGCTGTACAATCAAAACTCAAACGACGACGGGCAAAAATTAGATTACTCTTGGCTTCATCCTCGATAAATAAGACACTTATATGAGGATTGGTATAGATATTTTTGGTATGAGTTGAAAGACCACTGACATAAATATAGATATTTTTGGAATTATCTATTACAAAGGGAGCATAACTAGCATTGGGTATTGCTTGTGTGTTCACAGTGCTAATGATTACACTCTCAAATTCTTCAGTAAACTTTTCATACTCAGCTTGAATCTTTTCAAGTTGACTCATAAATAAATCACCGTTTAATTAGTAACAATTAATTATTGTAACGTTATTGAGCGATGTCTACGATGGTCTACTGTCTAGAGTTCGAGTGAATCGGGAGCATCCCGTTTTGGCAGATAGCCCTACGCTAAGGCGCACGCTACGCGAAGAGAAGTGAAGTCAGGGGCTATACAAACTTTCGTCTTTTAAAGTTTTACGCTCTCTTCGTTTAAGGAAGATATACTCTAAACGGTTAAAAATTGGACTTTTTGAAAAGTCTGAAAATTCAGAGACAACAAGCTATCTAGCTTTTCCTGTTTGTCAGTATTAGCGGTGTTAATACAGTTAGATATTGCTGCCTTAAAATCAGCAAAGTTAGCATAGTATTTAGACTATAAACATTCATTTCTAATAATTTCAAGCTATTAACAAAAAGAGCCAAAGTGGAGCCAAACCTCTACTTATAGCCATCGGCAACTATGTGATGCAGATCTAGCAGCAGCAGATATTCTGCTTCATCCAGTTGCAATAGCTTTACTCGCAGCAATGGCCCAGTGCTGAGATTAAAAGGATGTTGAGCCTCTTGGGTTACGATTTGCTGCACTTGTGTGTCGCGTTCTGATCTGTCGAAATTGCGTAGCCCTCTTTTGTCACTTTAAGCAGAGGAAAAATGAAAATCAAGGTTGAACAGGAATGTAAAAATTGGAGAAGTGAGGTTATAAACAATCGATTGGAGTTTAGTAAAACCACTCAACAATTGAGGAATAGGAAAAACTGTTAACCAAGGATATATTAAGTTAAACAAAGTAAAAGGTTGAATTATTAAGCGAAGATTGTTTAGAATGTTCTTCCAACCCTTTCCATCATCCCACCTTTGATGTGAAGCAAATTTTGATTCTGGTTGTGGTGAAGATGAACGCAGAGTTTCTGAATGTAAGCTAACCATCAAGTAGCTACTACAAACAATCTCCCACCAGCGTTCAATATCTGGATAATGAGTCAAACGATAATCAGCCCAACCCAATTCATTTTTACTTTGCTTTAAGCCATATTCAACCCAAGTTCTTAATCCATAAAAATTACCGACTTCCCTTGGTGTAATGTCGGGATAATTACTCATCACATACCAAGTAGAGTTTCCTGGCAATTTTTCAATGTCTGTTGTGATCTGCCAATATCTGTGTTCTCCACGTTTTCCGTGAATTATCTCTCTAATAAATCTTTTTTCACTATTAAGGTCAGAAAACACCATGAATGAATTTTTGCCAATCTAAATATTGAGTACACTGCTTTGGAAGTATCTCCACATAATGATTTGAACGAATCGCAACTATGTAATTGAGATTCATTTCATCTAACACAGATATAAAATTAGTACCACTCTCACCATATAAACTATCTGCCAATACCAAATTGAATTTAAAGCCCATTGACTTGAGCATTTTCATCAACTTGGCTGCTATTTGTGGTTTGGTTAAATACTTATCTTCTGGCTTCAATGTTTCACGAGGCTTGTATACTTCAAATAGTAATGGAAAAGTCATTCCGCAGAACACACCATACGCTGTTACTACAACAATTCCATTCTCAATTTTTCCTAAATTTCCTATATACTGCCTTTTGACATAATCTGTTGACGAGCCTTTTTTCCTATCTCCAGTTTCATCAATAATTAAAATGATTGGTCTACCTTTGATTACTTCTAAAATTAGTTCTAAACGTAAAGCTCTTAACTTTTCTATATCCCAAGGCGATTTAGTTAAAAAATGATGTAAGCCCTGCTGGTTATCCAACCCTACGATTTTTGCTATTTCTGGTAAGGTTTTCCGTTTTAATTCAGAAATACACCCCACATGTAGGTACTTAAATGCTTCAAAGCTCCTAACATCTGAAAATAGCTTTTTATACCACTGACAATATTCGTCTACGAATTTGACTGTTGGCGCAGCTGGTCGAGACTCAAACATTATCCCTGTAATGCTTTCATCGTTTTTACCCAATTATTCTCTCATAATAGTGACATAAGAGGGGTAGGTTTATTAAGGGAAGAGGTATGGTTAAGCTAGGTGCAATCGCCTGTACTGGTTGCTGCTCTACCATAACAAACCTAGTACGTAACGTTTCGTGGCGATGTACAATTTCGTTGAATTTCTGCTTTAAAGCGGTGAAGTTGAGGGAACCTGTCAAGTGAAGTGCTGTTGACACGTTGTAAAATGGATTCCCTGGTGCTAACTGGTCGAGAAACCACAATCGCTGCTGGGCGAAAGAAGTGGGAAAAACGAAAACCTCTGCTTCCCCAGAAAAATTAAGTTCTTCATCATCTGTGAGACCACTGTAAATATTATTGGCTCATAAGTGAATGGCAAACAGTTGTGGTGGAATTTGTGGAAACTTTTTCTCAGCCCATCTTGTTGTCAATGCTCCGATAGGAGTTTAGCTTTGAAGAACTAATGGGTCTCGTACCAGTAAATCAGTTATCAGTGATGCCCATTTCAGAAGCAGGGGAGGAGGAAGATTTTGGCAATGAAAATTTCTTAAATGCCCGCTTAAAATAGAGACAGTTCTTCTGACGATACATTTCCCCTCCATCGCATATAAAACTGAGGTGACAAGCCGTGCATAAGCCCAGATTTCTTGCTTGTGAGAGTTTCGTAGGTTGATACCAAACTGCTGAGATAGCTGGCTAGAATTTTACCTTGCCCTGGATACAAACACACAAAACATACCAGCACAGTATGGCTGGGCATTTTGAAAGATTAAGTGATTTAGAATGGAGGCTGTTTGAAGATATTTTCCTCAGTTGGATTAACAAGATTTTATTAGTGGGATAGGTTCATTTAATATCTTTGCGTTCTACATAATATGAACCCAAAACTAGTGCATCCATGTGAGTTCTCAAAAAGCACTGAATGGCTTCTGTAGGCGTCCGAACAATCGGTTCATTTTCGTTGAGGGACGTGTTTAAAACAATGGGAATACCAGTACGTTCAGCAAAAGTATTAATCAAATCCCAATAAAGGGGATTGGTTTGGCGACTGACGCTTTGTAAGCGTCCAGTACCATCAACATGGGTGACAGCTGGAATTTGCTCTCTTTTTTCGGGGCGAATTTTAAAGACTTTTTCCATGAATGGTGCTGGTTCATCAACCTCAAAGAATTCTCCTACCCGTTCTTCTAAAATACTAGGAGCAAAGGGACGGAACTTTTCTCGGAATTTGATTTTCAGGTTGATAATATCGCGCATATCAGCACGACGGGGATCGGCGAGAAGCGATCTGTTACCCAAAGCCCTAGCAGCAAACTCCATTCTCCCTTGGAACCAACCGACTACTTTACCTTCACAAAGGGCGTCAACAACGTGGTGTAGAAGTGCTTCTCGCTCTCGGATTTGAGGTTGCAAATCGTGCGATTGCAATGCTAGCAAGCATTCTTCATCAGTAAACTCCGAACCCCAATAAGCATGATTTAAAACAAAGTTGCGTGGTTGCTTGAGCAGATGATTCCAGATAAAGAAGGCTGCCCCAATTGATGTACCATTGTCAGCAGCACCCACGGGAATATAGATATTCTTAAAGGAAGTATTTTGAGTAATCTTACCATTAGCAACAGAATTCATCGCTACACCACCTGCTAAGCAGAGATTTTCACTCTTGTAGCGATCGCTCAGTCGATTAATTAAATGAAAAATGATCTCTTCCGTCACTGCTTGCACAGAAGCAGCGATATTTTGATGCTTCTGGGTAACTTCTGACTTGGAATTTCGCGCCGGCCCCAATAATTTTTCTAGTTCTGGGCTATGGAAAGGTTCAACAATCGGCGCTCCATTTTCCCACTTCATGGCAATGCCCTGTTCATGGTGAGTGAAGTAATCTAAATTCAACTCAAAACTATCACCTTTAGGATAAATAAGTCGTCGAAACGCTTCTAAATATTCTGGTTCTCCATAAGGTGCCAATCCCATCACCTTATATTCATCTCCATAGGCGGGAAAGCCTAAATAAAGGGTGATGGCATTGTAAAGATAACCGATAGAATGGGGATAATGAGTTCGAGAAAAGTACTCTAGATGGTTCCCTTCACCCCCAGCAGCCAGGGTACTTACAAAGTCTCCCATGCCGTCAATAGACAAGATCGCTGCTTTTTCAAAAGGGGAAATAAAGAAAGCACTGGCTAGGTGAGTTGTGTGGTGTTCTAGGTTATGGATTGTAGCCCGAATATCTTCAGATGTAGAATAACAAGCTTCTGCTAACTCTTGCTTAAGACTTGTAGATTTAGTTTGTTTGTTAAACCGATCTAAAAGTGATGATAAAGAAGGGCGTTGTTGGAGAGTAAATAAAAGTTTGCGATTTAGGTTAGCTTTGGGGTTAAAGGATACCGCCACATGATCCAAATCCGCTGCACTAATGCCACCAACTTTCAGGCAATAGCGAATAGATTCTGCGGGAAATCCAGCCCAATGTTTAACTCGATTAAACCGCTCTTCTTCAACTGCGGCAATTAGTTGACCATCTTGGACCAGAGAAGCGGAAGCATCACCGTGGTAAGCATTAATTCCGAGAATATTCATAAGATCAAGTTTCGGTATGTTTTAACAGTTAATTTGAAAGTTTTTCGGCTTCTATCAGATGAATTGATAGTAAAATTTCTGCTAGTACACGTTGAAATGCATAGTACCAACCATGCCAGCCGTCTAGAATACCGCCCTTCAGGATCAGACAGTAAATTAAGATGATTAAGGGAGCGAGGATTTTTTGTTTCCGGATGCGATCGCCTAAGCTTAGTTCATTTTGTGGAGTTTCTAATATTTTTTTAGCTTCAATCACCATATAGCGCTCTTGTGCCCACAACCAGCGACTTAGGGGTTTGCGATCGTCATGATAGATGTAGCCAGATAGCACATCTGATTTACCTTTAAGCTCTAAGAGTTGGGTATGTCCATCATCAAGATAAATGGATTTGTCTTTCCTAAAAAGAACCTGCCGAGGAGGTAGTGTAGTCCCTCGCAGGGGTTTGCCGAAGATACAATATTTGAATCTGGCAAAGAAGCCATCTATTTGTAAATCTTGAGGTAATTCTTTAATTTCAGTAATTAGCTCATCTGAAATGATGTAGTCTGCGTCTAGAGAGAGTACCCACTCAGAGGTTATTTGTTGTAAACCATAATTCCATTGTGCTGTATGGTTGTCAAATTTGCGTTTGAATAGTTCAACTTGCGGACAGGATACTACAATTTCTAGGGTTTCATCGGTACTGTAGCTGTCAACAACAACAATACGCTTTGCCCAAGTGAGATGCTGGAGGGTGCGTTGAATATTAGGTGCTTCGTTATAGGTGAGGATCAGCGGAGTTACATTTTCAAGCATTGTCCTTAAACTACTGTTAAATAAATGAAATCAGAATTCAGAATGCAGAATTCAGAATGTAATATTTGCTCCTATATCAACAAAGGTATCATTCTCGGATCGTAGACCAGCAATACTTAAGATAACTATTCCTAAGTAAAAGCAGGAAGGGAGTCAAATTTCAGAATGGATCGATAAATTGCCAGCAAATCTGAAGATATTTTTTCCCAAGTATATTTTTCTATAATTATTTGTCGGGCACGATCGCCCATATCTTTACCGGCTTGAGGATGGCTCAAATAGCGATCAACGGCTTCGGCGATCGCCAATACATCCAATTCAGAAACGTAACCCAGTTCATATTGTTGAACAATAGCAGCTAAAGCTACGCCAGGAGTAACCAAGACGGGAATACCCACAGCTAAAGCTTCTAAAACGGCGACTCCAAAATTTTCCGAGTGGGATGTGAGGACAAATAAATCCGACCCTTGCATAAATAAGTTTTTTGTCTCTCCGGTAAGAAATCCAGTTAGATAGGTGCGATCACGAATACCAGTTGCAACCAGAAGAGACTCTATTTCCGCTTCGTATTCTTTGGCACCACTACCTGCTAAGACAAAGGTGAAACGATAATCGGTGAGTTTCCCCAAGGCTCTGATGAGGTAGTCTAGCCCTTTTTTGGGATGCAAACGAGACAAAAATAAAACTATCGGTTCATCTGCTGGTAGATTGAGGTATTGGCGGAGGAGATGACGGGCGTCAGTCAGAGGTTCAGGAATCGAGAGTCCATGAGGTAAGACAAAACTAGGAACGCCCAAAGCTAAATGAGCAACTTCCTTTTGTTCTTGTCCAGAGGTGAGGTGCAGCGCTTGTGCGTGGTTGAGGTTAGCCCGTTCGATCAAGTTGAGATAAATCTGTTTTTTGCGGGCGCTTTGCTGGAGTGACCATTCACACAGTTGTCCTAAAGGACGAACAATATAGGGAATGCCTTGAAAACGAGCGATCGCCATCGCCACCGTCGAAGTATAAGAAAAAATAGCGTGGATGTGTAGCAAGTCGTAGTTAGCAGCATTTTGCCACAACCACGAAGTTAGCTGACTAGAAAAGGCAAATTCTCTAATGGAGTTAACTTCAGGAGAAAAACGTGAGAAAAACCAAATTGGTACTTCCTCATACTCTATACGCTGGTTTAAGGGCACATCGAGTAAATCATTGCCATTATCATTAGTAGTGGCAATTTCCGCTGTCACACCTTGATTTTGCAGTGCTTTAACTGTTTCTAGGATTGCCTGACTGGGACCACCTCGCACTGATGCTACTGAAGGAATAATATGCAGGACTTTCATGTTTATCCAAAACTTTTGTGTTTTGAAATAGGAGTCTACCAAGCTAATGATGATTGTTATATCACTCTCTAGAAAGAAAAAAGACAAACTTTGCAGATAACCAGCTAATAACTATCTAATTTACTTGCTATAAATCCTTTGCCGATCTAGAAAATTTCAGCCAGCGAGTTTTATTCATTTCATCAATGGTACTTCACTATTCATGCTGTAACTTCCTGCCACCAATGCTGGAGAATTGCCAAACTCCAACGACGATACCATAATTTCAGGTTAATATCTTTAGCAAGTTCATGAACTGGAAAGTAATCGCTCCACTCTTGCTCGATCCATTCTTGAAACGGAAAAAAGAATCCGCGCTTGGGACGATTCAGTAACCAACTCGGTAACTCAGGAATTGCCTCAATTAATAACTGTTTACCTGGTGCCAGACGCATTGAGCTAGGAATAGAAGCGATCGCCTCTAGTAAAGCTTGATCAACTAAGGGGACTCGCAATTCTAATCCCCATGCCATACTCATCACATCGCTGTCCCGCAACAACTGATTACGCATATAACAACTCAGTTCTAGTAGGCTGACTTCATCTTCTAAAGAAGGAAGATTTTTTGGTAGCTTCCTATCCGGAAAAATCTTCCTCTCCCAAATCGGGAAAGAAGCATCTTTTAAATAGTGCTGAGTAATTTTCACAGCTTCTGTTTGGGAAAAAATACCCCGAAAACTACGGTAAGCTGCTGCTGTTGTTGCTTTTTGCTGTAAAAAGTCTCCTAAGCGCTTAATTCGTGGTGATGTGCCTGAAGCTGCTAATCCTCTGCCGATAACAGTGCTGATGGGTTGAATTTTCTGGAGTTGCTGACCCCAGCGAACCATATTTGGCACTTGTTGAAATGTTTTATAGCCACCGAATAGCTCATCTCCGCCTAATCCAGATAAAACTACTTTAGTCCCATCTTGGTGGGCAATTTGGGAGACACAAAAAGTATTGAAGCCATCAATACTAGGTTGATCGATACTTGCTAAAAATTGCGGTAATAAGTCTCGTCCTAAAGATGCAGTTACTTTATATTCTGTATGTTCAGTGTCAAATTCTTGAGCAACTTTTTGAGCAAGTTCTCCTTCATTCCATTTATTTTCTTCAAAACCAATGGAATAGGTACGTAAATTACCTTTTTGAGTTTGACGCGCTAAGGCAACAATTGAGCTTGAGTCTATGCCACCACTTAAAAATATTCCTACTGGTACATCACTAATAAAGTGATGTTTTGTAGAGTCAATCAGAGCATGACGAACTTTTTCCTTAGCTTCTGTGAGAGAAATTGTTTCAGAACCAAAGTTCATTTGCCAATATTGCTGTTGGATGAGATTACCTGCTTGCCAACGTAACCAATGACCAGCTTCTAAACATTGAATCCCGGCAATTAAGGTGTGAGGTTCTGGTACTGTTCCACTGACAAGATAGCCATATAAACCCTCTGGACTTAAGGCAATACTAGGTAATTTCGATGCGAGAATTGCTCTAATTTCTGAAGCGAATATTAAAGTCGATCCAGATTGCCAATAGTATAAAGGTTTAATTCCTAAAGCATCGCGGGCAATAAAGCAGGTTTGTTCTTGGTTATCCCAAATCGCAAAGGCAAACATCCCCCGTAATTTGTTGACACATTCTGCCCCTTGCTGCTGATAAAGTTTGAGAATAACTTCAGTATCAGTTTGGGAATAAAACTTCTCTCCTTGGGCTTTGAGAGTACTTCGCAGTTCCCGAAAGTTGTAAATTTCCCCATTAAAGGTAATCCAATAGCGTCCGTCAGGTGTAGACATCGGTTGATGTCCGGCTGCACTGAGGTCAAGAATGGAAAGGCGAGTATGAGCAAAACCAACTTCTCTATCTGGGGAAATATAAATTCCTTGGTCATCAGGACCGCGATGCTGGAGAGCAATTTGCATTCTCAGCATCAAGGTTTCTAAGCTGTTTTTTATTTCAGTTTTCGTTAAAATTCCAGCAATACCACACATAAAGATAATTTAATCATTAAGAGGTTTTCGTAGATAAATTCAATCTAAACAGTATCAGGAAAATATAGGACTTACGCATTGACAAAAAACATCATCTATGGAGTCTAGATAATGCCATGACTGCTAAGGTTTGCAAAAATATGCTCACGTACAACTAA
>NZ_JBALEQ010000073.1:0-56178 GCF_036917775.1 Nostoc sp. | reverse complement strand
TTTTGGTCTCGGATGTTCCTTCAACCACTCTTGCGGATCTATTTTTCCGACTTGATTAATAGCAGTTAGCTCTGGGTTAAAACTATCTTCTTTAGCAGCTTTTTGGGAAGTGAGACTATCTACTAAGTTATCTGGTAACTCATCTTTTGTATCTGTATCAACAACCTCTGTATCATTAATAGATTCTTCCAAATCAGATGGTGCTGCCATATTACCGTCTAACACACGCTGCACTATCGGTTTGTTTTGAAGTTCTTCCCTCGGCATTTTCTCTTGCTGGAGATTATTAGTATCTGGCTTTATTTGCAATCTGTCTTCATCTTCTGACATCTTTTCTGGCTGAAGTTTATTAGTTTGTGGTTGATGAATCTGTTGCACAACTTGAGATGCTGTCTCATCTGCTTGTTTTTCATATTTATCTCCAGATGCCCCAATTGTCAGCTTTGCCTGAATTGGTGTTGCTTCATCAGGTCGCCTTAGTGAATAATTGGCAATGTTATGCCCAAACTGCTGTGCCGTTTTCAATCTCGACAGCAATAATCCATTCATATTGGCTTGTAATCCATCTAATCGTTCCTGTCCTTGTGAGCTTATAGTGCCAAACTTTGCTTGTAGCTCTAGCTTTGTTGCTTCTATTTTTCGCCCAGCAAAGGTTTCATTCTCTATGTCCTGTTGTGTCTTTGCTACAACTAACTTGTTTTGTGCTTGAATTCCAAAGGGTCTAGGTGCGAACTGTGATGATGTCTGTGGTGTTTGGGAATTTGAAGGGGTAGGCTTTTGGAGTTTTTGGGCTTTTTGTAGTGGCATATTGTACTTAGGTTTTATTTCAGCACGCAGTACATTATATACTTGATTGCTTGTGAATTTTTAATTGCTGAGTTTTATGAATTAGCTACAAAAAAATTGGGATAGGCAAGATGCCTATCCCATAATAAAAAAATTATTTTTTTAATAACTCAAGTTGCTAATCAAAAATTACCTCTTTTTAAATACAAAAGTTTCAAATATTTAAGTCAGCTGGTCTTGCTTTCTAGAATCAATAATGTGGATTCCTATATCTATACCTTTGATATTGCAACTTATGTACGACAACAGCGCATAAATAAAGATAACTATGCCCAGCATCTCTAGCACTTCTTCTATAGTTGTTATGAAGACATAAACTATGCTATCGGGGGTGTAGTAATATTCATAGTATCCGCCTAGCAATTCAGTAGCAATTGCACCCGCTACGTAGATTGTTCCAGCAATGAAAAATAAGCGTCGTGTCTTTCTAGGAAGAGTAGCGACAAATCGCCCAAATACTAGCAAAAAGAGGAGTACGAAGATAGCACCTGCAATTACCCAAGCGTAGTAAAGAAAACTACTAGTATTAAATGTATTTCGCAGTGGTATAGTTAGTCTTTCATGAAGACCGATCAATTCATCTAAGAATAAACCAGCAAAAACTATTGACAATCCTCTCCATGCCCAGACATCTTTATTCTTAGCTAACCTCTGAGCTTGGAAGATGATTTCTAGCAGAATAGAACAAAATAGTAAAGCTCCTCCAGAGTAAATTGTCGGAATATTATGCTCCCTGTTGAGATCGAATAGAATTCTAAATATATCCCTCCCAGGAAAGTCAGGTAGATAGTAGACATTGTAATTAGCCAAAAGACTGACAAGAGCCAAGCACAATACTACGCCTAGCAAGAATTTGAGGGTTTTGTTGGCAGAAATATATACTTTCAATTTATGCGGTGATTGCAACAGAGCGATCGCATCTTCTGATTTTATAGAACTTCTTGATTCAACTACAGATATCCTGTCACTCTTAGCATTGTCTGAATAAGACTGGTTTTTCAGGATCTTGCGTCGCTCTGGCAATACAACTTGTGACATGAAGTACTCAATGGTTTGCTTCTTAACAAAACCATGAATTGCCAGAATTTCTCCCAACTGCTCACCACTCAACTCTTGTGTCTTGAGTGCTATGTCTAATTCATCTGGTGTAATTAGTTCAGCTTCAACTAAGTATGTCCCAAGCGGCTTAAGCTGAAAATCTTGTGTGTCTATTTTCCTAATCAATTAGGATCTCCTTCTTTTTGCTGCCTGAATGTAATAAATTTTTAGGCTTTTAGTCATGAGAAATTACAATTACCAGATAATATCAGATTTTAAGAGTTTCATAACCTTTACTTAATCACATTTTGCATGAGCTAAACTATTGACATACAAGTGTAAATTTATGCTAAAGAAAAGATGAATTTATTATGTAGATACGTCAGTTTTGCCGTTGCTGTTATTTCTAAACGCATTGTTCCTAGCAAAAAAATAAATCCACCTATCACTCTCATGTGTAGGTGGATTTATTCAGATGTGCAGATATCTAGCGCGGTTGATTGTATCCGTAGCGCACAGAGTAAGTAGCAAAAATCCTGCTAGAGTTGCATTGCAGGGTAATCTTCAACTTAGGAGATTACCTATAATTAGTAATGAGTGCCAGTTTTGCGATGGTTGATGGCAGTAACAGCATCAGGTTTGAGTAATTTACCTTCGTCCACAGTTGCATATACAACCCAGTGATCGCCACATTCTAGACGTTGATTGACTGAGCATTCCAAATATGCTAAAGCGTCGGTAAGGACAGTACAACCGTTATCTGCAACTGCTGTACTAAAGTTAGCAAACCGATCTTCTCCAGGCGCGAAAGATTTACGGAAATGTTTCATGTAGTCTTGATGATTGCCTTCAGGTAGAATATTTAAGGCAAACTTACCGCCTGGATACATCAAAGATTCGATCGCTCGATCTTTGGCGATCGCCACACTTATTCCAGGTGGGTTGAAGGTGGCTTGAGAAACCCAAGCGCCTAACATTGCAGTAGACACTTCTCCAAGTTTCGCTGTGATCACGCATACGGAACCAACAATCCGACCAACAGCTTGTTCCACTGGGGTAGCGGCTTGTTGGGGTACACGTACTTTTTTAGCCTTTTTCAGTGTTTGGGCAAAGTCTGTACCTAGTTCTTCACAGAATTTGAGTGTGACATCATCAGGTTTAAATTTGACCTTCAATGTGTCAAAGCCAAAACGGTATCCAGAATCCCGGAGTTTACCTTCTATTAGGTCAAAGGCTTCGCCACTCCAACCATAAGAACCAAAGACCCCAGCGAGTTTGCTGTTGTCACCGCTTGAGATCACAATCCCTAAAGCAGTATGAATGGGAGTTGGCGCATGACCACCGATAGTAGGAGAACCGATGATAAAACCTTCTGACTGTGCTAGGTTGATGCGAATTTCATCAGGGGTGGCAAATTCGCAGTTAATTGATTTGACTGCAACTCCACCTTTAGTTAATCCCAGCGCGATCGCTTGTGCTAAAGTCGCCGTATTGCCGTAAGCTGAAGCGTAAAGTAGGGCAACGGAAATCTCGCGATCGTTATGAGAACGGCTCCATTCTCCATAAGCTTTGGTAAGCTCGATTAAGCTGGTGCGTACTAAAGGCCCATGACCTACAGCATACATTCTCACCTGCAAATCTGATATTTTCTCCAAAGCTGCTTGCACATGAGGAGTTTGGGGAGCCATCAGGCAGTTAAAGTAGTAACGCTGGTCTTCTTTGAGTGCTTCCCAATTATCATCAAACACTTCATCACCACAAAGATGAGTTGCAAATAACTTATCTGTGTAGAGAATTTGAGTTTGCTGATCGTAGGTACAAAGTCCTTCTGGCCAACGTGGGCTAGGAGTGGGCAAGAATTTCAAAACATGACCTTTGCCTAAATCCAGAGTTTCTTTCCCACGCATCACCAAGACTTTCAAATCTTGCTCTAGGAAAGCAGCACGCAAATTGTTCGCACCGGGAAGAGAACAGACAAAAGTTACCTGTGGTGCCAGTTCTAAAATTGCTTTGAGGGTTGCAACTCGATTGGGACTAAAATGACCCAGGATTATATAATCCAAACTTTGTAAATCTAAAGTCTGCCGCAATGCCTCTAAATAAATTTCGGTAAAGCTTTCTGGCGGTGGATCAATAAGTGCGGTTTTATCAGCTTCAATTAAATAGCAATTGGAGGTAGTACCTCTTTCAAGTGCATATTCAATTTCAAACCGCAGACGTGACCAACTACGTGCCCTTAGAGCTTTAGTATTGGTAGCAATTGGTAAAACTTGTACGTCGCGTGGCTTGGAATTGGTCATAGCTATTTAAAGTTGGAGAATTGGAAATAGGTTATGGGGAACAGGGAATAGGGAATAGGGAATAGGGAACAGGGAATAGCTTATAGGGTATGGATCATAGGAAACAGGGGATAGTTTTCTTTTCTGTCCCCTGTCCCCTGTCCCCTGTCCCCTGTCACCTGTTACCTCTTCCCTATTTCTTAGTAGTAATTACCTACTTTGCGATGGCGAACGGCTGTGAGTCCATCGTTTTTAGAAACACGACCTTCTTGGACTGTGCAGTATAAAATCCAGTGGTCGCTGCATTCCATGCTGCTCTGTATTTCACATTCCATGTATGCCAAAGCATCAGTTAGAATCGGAGAACCGTTTTTCGCAGTTTGAGTTTTTACTCCTGCAAAGCGGTCAGCACCGGGATGCAAGCGCTTGAGAAAGTGCTTTTTCAATTCTTGATAATTGCCTTCTTCCAAAACGTTGAGGACGAAGCGATCGCCTACTTGCATTAAGGAATCAATGGCGCGGTCTTTGGCAACGGCGATTGTTAATCCTAATGGTTGCAAACTCGCTTGCGTTACCCAGGATGCCAGCATTGCGCTTGAGGCATTATCTTTTTTAGTCGTGACTATATATAGTCCACTACTAATGCGACCCAACGCCTTTTCCATGTTGACATCAAGAGACTTGATTTGCTTGATGTTGCGATCGCGCACTAGCAATTGTCCGATGTCTTTACCAGCTTCTTCACACAACTGGAATGTTGATGCGCTGGGAGTCTCTTTAATCCGAATGGGTGGGAAAGCTTCTTTGATGCCAGAGTCAAGAAATTGTCTGCGGAGTGTATCAATGGGTTCATCATCCCCACCGTAACATTCAAACAGCCCAAGAAATTGCTTGTTCTTGGCGACAGCTAGCACTGAACTAATACCAGCTTGGGCGGCAGCGGCGGTACTTGGAGGCATACCAATAATGATGCCAGCAGCTCTTCCAGCTAGTTCTTGAATTTCTTGGCTCTCAGCAGTACTTAAATCTAGTACTTCTACTCCAACCCCAGTTTTCAGGATACCTTCGGCAATTGCGTGACCAAGGCGCTCGCCATAACCATATTCTGAGACAAAAAACAAGCCAACTGTGGTTTCTGCTTTAGCTTGTTTTTGGCTCCAATTTTCGTAACACCCGGTCAGAACATCTAAATGGTGGTATAATAAGGGGCCGTGACCATTTGCGATAATATTAATCTTTCCTAGATCACCCATCCGCTTCATCGCATTTAGCAGCGAACGAGCGTTAGGGCCCATCAAGCAGTCGTAGTAAAATCTAAAGTCAGCTTCGATCGCTTCTAAATCTTCGTCAAAGGTGCGATCGTCACAAAAGTGCATCCCAAAAGCATCACAGGTGTAGAGAATTTGGGTTTTGTGGTCAAAGCTAAAGATTGTATCCGGCCAGTGCAGGTTAGGCGCACTCACGAATTCCATTTCGTGTCCTTTGCCGATATCTATGCGATCGCCAGTTTTCACAACCCGCTTGGAAAAAGGATCATGTACTAAGCCTTCCAAAAATTGCAGCGCAACTTTTGAGGCTAAGACGGTGGCTCTAGGAGCTAATTGCAGGACATCTTCTACTAAGCCGCTATGGTCTGGCTCTGTGTGACTGACAATTATGTAATCAATTGTCTTAGGGTTAACAAGACCTTTTAGAGTCTCTAAATAAAGATCGCGAAACTTCTGGTGAGAAGTATCAATCAAAACTGTTTGTTCACCCCTAATTAGATATGAATTGTAGGTTGTGCCGTTTTGCAGCCCGAATTCAATATCGAAGCGATCGCGATCCCAATCAAGAGAGCGAATCGCCGTTGTGTTAGGGGCAATTTCTACAGTTTGTATAGTTAGCCGATGTTGAACGTTCTCTGCATTGGCGTTGCCGGTCGTAGACATCGCTACCATTATTCGTCTCCGAGCGCAAATTTTCAGGTTTTTCTTCTGCCCCCATTCTCTCTATTATTTTTTGTTTAAGTTGTAATGAATATCAGTTTTTGAAAAATTTAACTTGTATCAATTATTGCTGTTTTTTAGCAAGAAATATAACTCAAAATATTTACTCGATATTAATTTGTTCTGAAAAATATACTTAGTATTTTATTTTGCTATTTATCTGATTATATTCTAATTTAAAATATTATTTTCTTTAACAATAAAAACTGAAAAAACTAAAACTAACATCATACATCTAGGACTATTATATAAAACTCAGTATAACTCAAAGCCTCTTCTTCAATTGCCTTTTGCCTATTAAATAGCTACGTAACGAAGCTGATAAATAAAAGTTGATTCTTTGCAGAGGGACGTATAAATAATAAAAATATACTAGGTTTTAGAAATAAACTCTGTAGTTATGGCATAAAATAATTGTCTTAGGAGGATGGATTAAAAGTTAGTTTTTTAAGACGCTACTCTACAAAAAAGTAGGAAAGTTAGGAAAAGTAGGAAAAGTAGGAAAAGTGGTAAAAAGAGGAAAAGTAACACAAGTTTCTCTATTTCCAATAGGTATTGAATATATTTTTGTTTCAAGCAATAATAGTGTTATGTAAAATATAAAATTTATGTGAAGTAGAGAAAATAAATATTTTTTAGAGATGGCTAAGAAAAATTTCTAAAGATGAGTTGAATAAAAACCAAGGAGGCTTCTATGTATATGTTTTTCTACCCCTTCCAGTGGAAAATAGCGTAGAAAAATTTTTAAAGTTTCGATAAATCACCATAGCCATAAGAATAATTGAAGAATTTTAATGATACAGTCCTTTATTATCGAATTTAGACATTAATTAGAACGACGCTAACAAATTCTAAAGAAAACATGGCAACAATTAACTGTGTAAAAGGTTATTAATTATGGGATGCCGATTAAAAGTCTTTCTAACTGAGCAAGAAAAGCTGACTTTAGAAGAGTTAAGAAAAGCCAAGCACGTTCCTCAACGCACCAAGGATCGGGCTCAAGTCTTACTGCTAAATAATCGTGGCTTAAAAAACGAGCATATTGCTAAAGGTTTGAACTGGGCAATTTCAACAGTACGTCAAACTCTTCATCGTTGGGAAAAGATGGGTTTAGCAGGTCTGTGGGATGCTCCTGGGAGAGGTGGAAAACCTCGATATTCAGAATCAGATTTGGTTTATCTAGAAAATTGTTTAGCTCAAGAGTCACAGACTTATAACTCTAAACAATTAGCAAAAAAACTGGCATCTGAACGCCAGGTAAGCTTGAGTGCAGATCGGTTACGACGGGTACTTAAACAAAGGGGAAGAAGGTTTGGAACTGCACGCAAACAACCTCAAGAACAGAATCATTAAAGCCTCTCGTCACTCTTAGTAATTTCCTCAATGCAAAAGTTGGGTCAGGATTGGTAGGCGATCGCATATCTTTGCTACAACGATAGTAAAACTGAAGAAGCGATCGCTTTGGCGTTTCTCCCAAAGTCAAAGGCTGCTGTGGCTCTGTTACGGATTAAATCACCGACCAAGCTTTTACAGCAATTAGCAAAGCAAGGATTTAGAATGTCGAACTTTTGCTTTGAACCTTGATGATGCAGACCAAGAAGATTTTACCAGCCTGAATAAACTTTGGTAAAAATTAGCACGTTAATGGTGATGTAGCTCAGGTACACGAAGTGCTAAATAATTTCAGTAAGATAAAACGAATATCCTTTCATCAGGAAATGCTGAAAGTCCACTAATTTTTGATTTTGATTTTGAATTGATTCCTTTCTTGGCTCAATTCGGTCTATTGATTTTACATATTCAGACAGCACAAAACAAAATCCACCTTGATATAAAATTATCAGGTGGACTTGTTATTTATTCTTAGTGGATCCGAGCAGAGTCGAACTGCTGTCCAAATTGGGTATTGACCCCCCGCTCATTCACAGGTTTAGCCTTTCTGACCCTCAAGGCGGGAATCGTTCATTATCCCGAACGTAGGATTCTCTGATTTAATCTTAGCTAGCAAGCCAACCAGAGAACGCTTACTAGAGCATCCGTTGGGGTTTGGTCTTCAGTCCTTAACGGAGTCAAACCGAAGACGCTCGAACCTATAAGAGGTGTTTAGGCAGCTACTAGAGCATCCTTACGAGCAAAGTTAACGATGTTATTCGCATTTACTTTTTGTTTGAGCCTTTGATTTCCGAGAGGAGACTCACTCTCGACCTGAATCACAGAGCAGCGTTCGCCAACCTGTCGAAACCGTGACGGACCCATGCGCTTCATACTTCGATTATAATACACGATTCTTGAATTTGTAATTCGTAATTCGTAATTCGTAATTATCAAAGTCAGAATATATGGCTCCACTTAGTCAAAATAGCCAATCGCTAATTTTAAAACCATTAGCAATTGGCTATTTGCCATAATCCACAACAAATATTTTCCTAAGTTAGTGCTTCAGCACCACCTACAACCTCTAGGAGTTCTTGGGTAATGGCAGCTTGTCGAGCTTTGTTGTAAGACAGTGTGAGGGTATTAATCAATTCGCCCGCATTTTCACTAGCATTACTCATAGCTGTCATCCGTGCTGCTAGTTCACTAGCCGCAGATTCTTGCAGTGCCCGCAATAGCTGGTTACTCAGATACAGGGGCAACAAAGAATCGAGGATCTGTACTGGATCTTGCTCGAAAATCATGTCAGGAGCCAACGCGCGGACTTGGCTAGCCACTTTCTCCCGTTCGACTTCAAATTTACCGCCACGGGTTGTTAAGCGGAAGATTTCGTCATCACCCGCTTCTAGACCTTGCGGATCGAGGGGCAGTAAGGTTTGGATTACAGGACGGGAGCTAACCAAGGAAAGAAATCTGGTATAGATTAATTCGATGCGGTCTACTTCTTCCGAAAGGAATAAGGAAAGTAGTTGATCGGCAATCTGATTAGCTTCGGCTGCGGTGGGAATTTGTTCTAAGCCGCTATAGGTGGCATCAATAGGCTGATCGCGGCGTTGAAAGTACTGTGTAGCTTTGCGCCCGACGAGTACAAATTGATAGTTTAAACCTTCTGCCTTGATTTCCTTGGCGCGATTCTCTGCACGACGGATAACGTTATTATTGTAGCCGCCGCATAAACCGCGATCGCCTGAAATTACCAATAGCCCGACTGATTTAACTTCTCTTTTTTTCAGCAGTGGCAGGTTTGCTTCTTCAAAGCGCAAACGGCTTTGCAAACCATATAATACTTGTGCCAAGCGATCGGCAAAGGGGCGAGTCGCTAGTACTTGTTCTTGCGCCCGACGCACTCTAGCCGCAGCTACGAGACGCATGGCTTCTGTGATTTTTTTGGTGTTTTTGACCGACTGAATGCGATCGCGTATTGCTTTTAGATTGGCCATAACTTTAAGTTCTGAGTCCTGAGTTCTGAGTTCTGAGTTCTGAGTCCTGAGTTCTGAGTTTGAAATTTTGAGTTTTGAATGAAAAACTTTCTTCAACTCAACACTTGTAGCTACTCAGCACTCGGCACTCAGCACTCAGCACTGTAATTAAGCTGCTGCTTTGAAGGTCTTTTTGTATTCGGTAAGTGCTTCTTTCAAGGCAGCTTCTTCTGCATCACCTAGTGCTTTGGAGGCTCTTACTCCTTCGGCATACTGGGTTTTACCAGTCTTTAAGTACTCCCGCAGACCTTGGGTAAAGGTTGTGACTTTATCTACAGGTACATCATCCAAGTAGCCATTGATACCAGCGTACAGAATTGCTACTTGCTCGTATACTGAGAGTGGCGAATTTTGTGGTTGCTTGAGGAGTTCGCGCAACCGTTGACCCCGTGCCAACTGGTCTTGAGTGGCTTTATCTAAGTCAGAAGCAAATTGTGCGAAGGCTTGCAGATCGTCAAATTGGGCTAGTTCCAATTTAATCTTGCCGGCAACTTTTTTCATTGCCTTGGTTTGCGCCGCAGAACCCACGCGGGATACTGAAATACCAGGGTTTACAGCCGGACGGATACCAGCGTTAAATAAGTCAGAAGATAGGAATATCTGACCATCGGTAATGGAAATTACGTTTGTGGGGATGTATGCCGAAACGTCGCCAGCTTGGGTTTCGATGATTGGTAGGGCGGTCATGCTGCCTTTACCTAATTCGTCACTTAGCTTTGCGGCTCTTTCTAACAAACGAGAGTGAATGTAGAATACATCTCCGGGGTAAGCTTCGCGTCCGGGTGGGCGACGTAGCAGCAAGGACATTTGGCGATAAGCTTGGGCTTGCTTGGAAAGATCGTCGTAAATTACTAGGGTAGCTTTGCCTTTGTACATAAAGTACTCAGCAATAGTTGCGCCTGTGTAAGGAGCTAGGTATTGCAGTGTTGCTGGTTCACTAGCGCTAGCGGCGACGACGATGGTGTAATCCATCGCGCCTTTTTCTTGCAATGTCTGCACCACGTTAGCGACGGTGGAAGCCTTTTGACCGATCGCAACGTAGACACAAACTACATCTTCTTCTTTTTGGTTGATGATGGTGTCGATCGCGATCGCAGTTTTACCGGTTTGGCGATCGCCAATAATCAATTCCCGTTGACCGCGACCGATGGGAATCATTGAGTCAATAGCTGTAATCCCCGTTTGCATGGGTTCGTGTACAGATCGACGAGCAATGATACCAGGCGCTGGAGATTCAATCAAACGGCTTTCTGAGGATTTGATGTCTCCCTTACCATCGATGGGACGACCTAAAGCGTCTACAACTCTTCCAATTAAGGCTTCTCCTACTGGAATTTGAGCAATTCTACCAGTAGCGGTTACAGAACTACCTTCTTGAATTTCTAGCCCTTCACCCATCAACACCGCGCCCACGTTGTCTTCTTCTAAGTTTTGGGCGATGCCAATTGTGCCATCTTCAAATTCTAAGAGTTCCCCAGCCATCGCCTTTTCCAGACCATAGATCCGGGCAATACCGTCACCTACTTGTAGGACGGTACCAACGTTAGCAACTTTGACCTCTTGATCGTATTGCTCGATTTGTTGTTGGATAATGCTGCTAATTTCGTCAGGTCTAATTGATATGCTCATGTGTCTATCTTGTTTGCTTTCGAGACGGAAAAATTAATTCAGTTAGGAGTTAAGAGTTAGGAGTGATGAGTTAAAAATGCAAAAATTACAAGTTAAAAGTCAAAATAAATTACTATTTACTTAACTCCTAACTTCTAACTCCTGTACAGACGCGATTAATCGTGTCTCTCTAACTCCTAACCTTCTAGCTATTAGTTAAGCGCAATGAAAGGCGACGCAGCTGACCCCGGATACTGGCATCAATTACCTGCGAACCTACTTTAATAATCACACCACCAATTAACTCACTGTCTACCTTGGTTTCTAGTTCTACCTGGCGAGCATTACTAATGGCAATCACTTTTTCGGTGATTGCCTGCTGTTGAGCTTCTGTGAGGGGAACGGCTGAAATTACTTCCGCTAATACGGTTTGATTCAGCTGCCGCAACAGCGCCAGATATTGTTGAAAAATCGATTCCAAGAATGCAATGCGGCGTTTGTCTACTAGTATCAACAAAAAGTTGCGTAAGTAGGGGTTAGAGCCTTCACCGAGTATTTGTTTGATGAGAGCTTTTTTGTTCTCAGCCTGAATAAACGGGTTGCTGAAGAAGTTGTGTAGCTGTTTGTCTGCTCTGAGCAGTCCTAGGAAAGTCCGCGCATCTTCCCCGAACTCTTCTGTCAAATTTTTCGATTGCGCTATTGACAAAAGTGCCTGTGCATAAGGCTGGGCTACTTCGGCTGCCGCTACCTGACTTGTCATACATTGCCTCCCAATTGTGCGATGCTACGATCAATTAAACTTTGTTGAGCATCGTCGGCAATCCCGCCTTTGAGTTGCGATTCGACTTTTTGCAATGCTAGTGTAGCAACTCGTTGCCGTAATTGAGCGATCGCTCGCTCGGTTTCGGTGTTTAAATCTGCTGCTGCTGTTTGTTTCAAGCGTTCTACGTCTTGCGCTGCTTTCGCTAACAAGGCTTCTTTCGCTTTTTGAGCATTTTCTACGGACGATTGGCGGATACGTTCTGCTTCTGCTTGAGATTGCTTCAACTGCTCTTGCGCTTGGGAAAGGGCAGTCTTTGCCTCTTTTAAGCGCCCTTCTGCTTCCTGAATTGCGGTGGCAATATTGGATTGTCGCTCGTTCAGGATATTGCTTAAAACTTTACGTCCGAAGTAGAATAGTATGCCAACCAGAATCGCTAGATTGATCAGATTGGTTTCAAAAATGTCTAGGTTTAGACCGAAACCACCTTCTGCTGCGCCTTCTGCCAATTCAGAGTGAACAGCGTTCGCTTCTGCGGCAAGTAATAAGAATGTCCCCATGATACCCATTTACAAGTGCGCTGCTCGCTTGCTAATACGTTGTATTTTCCCCAAGGGAAGGAAGTTTAAGTATCCTCTCCCTGTCAGGAAATTAAGTATCTTTCCCCAGAAGGGAAAAAGTGCCTTTTTTTGACACTTAAATTTGGCGCTCTGGACTAGGGGCCAGTTGCGCGTATGCTTTACACAGAACCAATCTCGTTAGCTTATCTAACTGGAGTTGGCCCCAATAGTTTTTCTAGAATCTGCCGGCTTAAAGCATCAACTTGTTGCTCTAAGGTACGAAAAGCTTCTTGCTTTTGTTGTTCTATTTCAACAGAAGCTTGTTCTCGTTGAGACTGAGCTTCTTTTTGGGCCTCAGCTATTTTCTCGGCAGTAATTTTCTTAGCTTCAAGTTGAGCTGCTTCTACAGTAGCTTGCGATTGTCTGCGAGCGTCTGCGAGTTGTTGCTCATATTCGGTAGCCAAGCGCTCGGCTTTAGCCAAGCTCTCTTTCGCTTCAAGGGTATTCGTTCGGATGTAACTATCGCGATCGTCTAGTACCTTGGTCAGTGGCTTATAGAAAATTGCATTCAACACAGCTGCTAATAGCAGGAATTGCAATGCCATGAAGGGCAAGGTAGCATCGAAATCAAACATTTGTCTCCTCTTTGGCTGGAGTAGCAGTTTTCATGGCTAGCAACGTCATCCAACCTTTCATATTTTAGAGACCCATAGCCAACAAGGGTCAACTGAACATTATAACTATTGAGATACCCAAAACGTTTTGATTGTAGAGGCGTGATGATTCACGTCTCCACACTCGCAAAAATTTTCAGGTATTAACCGAAGGGGTTAGCGAACAGCAATACCAGGGCAATTACTAGACCATAGATAGTCAAGGATTCCATGAATGCCAAGGTTAATAGCAGAGTACCGCGAATTTTTCCTTCTGCTTCAGGTTGACGAGCAATACCTTCTACTGCTTGTCCAGCAGCGTTACCTTGACCAATACCAGGGCCAATTGCAGCTAAACCAATCGCTAAAGCAGCAGCGAGAACTGAAGCAGCCTGAACTAATGGATCCATGTTGATTTTCCTTGCTTTGATTACAAAACTAACAAAAGTACGTTAACGATTAGAAACGTGGTTTTCACGCTGCACATGAGTTCTTTGATCGCGCTTTGCGATATTTTGAGCGAATATGCTCTGGGAACTGTGCTATCAGCTGAGAAGTTTAATGCTCCTCATGTTCATCTCCACCATGTCCCTCCATTGCCTCATGAATGTATGCTCCGGCGAGGGTGGCGAAAACCAGGGCTTGAATGGCACTGGTAAATAAACCCAACGCCATTACAGGCAGAGGTACAAATAGAGGAACTAGCAGCACCAATACCGCGACTACCAATTCATCCGCCAAAATATTACCAAATAGCCGGAAGCTTAGGGAGAGGGGCTTGGTGAAATCTTCGAGAATTGCGATCGGCAACAAAACGGGTGTTGGCTCTATATATTTCTTAAAGTAGCCTAAACCCCTTTTGCTAAAACCCGCGTAAAAATACGCTAAGGATGTTAGCAGTGCTAATGCAACAGTCGTATTGATGTCATTGGTAGGAGCTGCCAATTCGCCCGAAGGTAGCTTGATGAGCTTCCAGGGAATTAGTGCGCCTGACCAGTTCGATACGAAAATAAACAAGAACAATGTGCCAATAAATGGCACCCAAGGGCGGTACTCTTTCTCACCAAGTTGGTTTTTGGCCAAATCACGAATAAATTCTAGGGCGTATTCCATCAAATTCTGGATACCCTTGGGAATTCTTTGTGCGTTGCGAGTAGCAGCTATTGAAGCCACTACTAAAATGCTAATCACAAACCATGAGGTGAGAAAAACTTGCCCATGAATTTTAAGATTGCCCAACTGCCAGTAGAAATGATGACCTACTTCTAATTCGGCGAGGGGAAAAGAATTAAAGGCGTTTAAGACACTAAGCATTTGCATTCTTCAAGCATTTTCCCCAACGATCGAGGATGGGATTACTATCTTTGTGAGCCTGACTTTTTAAGAATCAGGAATGAACGCAATTTGCACCATATAGACGAGGAGCGTGGCTTTGTAAGTTAGAAATCCCAAAAATATGGGCAAAATCTGTAGCTCACGCCATTGAGTTGCCACGATCATGACTCCCATAAATAGAGCAAAACGAGTTTTGCTCAAACTGGTTTTTTCACTACCAAGTTGCTCAACGTCTCTAGCCAACATTTTTAAGTAAACCACACCTGTACACGCCCCAATTAAATAATTTAGGGCAATGTTTAAGGAATAAAAAATCCACACAGAGATAAAAATAACCCCCGTCAAGACAAGCGTGATTACCAACAATCGCTGGAAGAGTTGATAAAACTCTTGCATAGAGTTAACTGATTCTGTGTCTCCAGAACCAGTTTTAGCATCTTGTTGCGTTGTCGGAGTGGGCGCAATTGATTCGTCTGACAAGCTCACGAGACTTGAAACCAGTACAGTTAAATTATGATGACTGCACATTCAGTCAGCTGAATCATATCACGATCCGGTAACAATACTTTAGGAAAAAACAATTAACTTCTTGGCAACGTTACACAGTCAGTAAAATCGCGCTTCTAGAAGCGAGAGAGCGGCTGATGATGTAAAAGACTGTGTGGGTGAATAATCAAAGTTATCGCTGCCGAAAAATTTAAAATTTCTTCCAATTCCAACTTTTTTGACTAGATTATTGTCCTCCAAAGTCGTTATATAGCATCTTGGTGTTTGAAGTAATTGGGTGTCAATAAAATCAACTGGTGCTTGAGGAGTGTATGGGCGTACCGCAAATCAGAAATCGGAGAGTAGCGGCTTGTCATTAAGCAGCGCACCACTGCTGAATTTCAGAAAACTCCAACTTTTGGGATTTAGAATACCCGTTTGTTGGGCACTTTCCTAATCTACATTAATTTACCAAAAGTGGTGATGGGCGATCGCTCCTCACGATAGGTATAAATTGCTTTTATTAAGCCAGGGTGGAATTGGAGGGCGATTAAGCAGGTGTTAATAATATCAGTTGCTGCTGAAGAAGTTTTCTTACTTCATCTAATCCCAGTTGCCCATCTGTCAAAATCTCTGCAACCGTTGAATTCGCATCACACTTTTGCATAAATTCAAACTCTGGTTCAGATAAATTAACAATTTGGTAATTGTAATTAAAGAAGCATTGACTGGGAAATCCTTCAATACAAGGATTAAGTTCGGGAATCGCTGCTAATAAAGCTTTGTCGTCTGACCAGTCAGTTTTAACTAAGGGAGGACGGCCAAGGAAAAACTCGTAATGAGTTACTTCTGGATCTAGTAATTCTATCAGGCGATAAAGCTGGCGATCGCTCAATCCTTTTGCTCGTTCAACTAACTCTGGTGCTTTGCCCAAAAGTCTTTCCAAATCCCAGAAACTCGGATTCGAGAAACCAATAAACTCTAATCCCGAAGCATCTATTAATTCAAACAGCGTCTCAATGTTGTAGTCAATTTCCTGGGGATGAACGTACATATCCGCAAAGTTTTCATCCTTGTGGTTTTCTAATGACCAACGCTGTTTATCGTATTTGACAATTCGGTTATTTTCTGGTAGAGAAGCGAATATTTTCCGTCCGACTTGGACACCATCGCGGTAGTCGCCTTTTTTGTCACCTTGCAGAAGTGCGATCGCTTTTTGCATGAGTTGAATTTCCCAGCGCCCCAACTCTCCATACACAAAAATGTGCATCAAGCCGCCTGGGGCTAACTTCTGCGCCAAAGCTTGAATACCGCGAATCGGATCTGAGGTATGGTGCAAAACGCCAACACAGTTGATTAAATCAAACTCACCCGGTAACTGTTCCACATCAAACAAGCTGAGATGATGAAACTCAACACGGTTAGCACCAGAACGTTGACAACGTTCTTTTGCTACATCCAAAGCTCCGGTACTGAGATCAATTCCCACAACAGAAGCCTGGGGATTGAGATGAACCAGGTACTCTGTACTTACCCCTGTACCGCAACCTGCATCTAAAATCCGAATATCTTGCTTTTGAGGTTTTTGACCTGTGCAGAAGTTATGAGCGGCTAGCCAATTCCAGCGCCAGTTGTAGCCTGGAGGTGGTTCATCCAACAGGGCTTCCGGCGGAAAGGGGTAGGTATTGTAGAGTTTGGCAACAGCAGCACTAACAGTTTGGGAATCGGACATGATGAGGAATAACGCAGCATTACTGAGTTTAGCGGATAGTGGATGATTAGAGCAAAAATTACTATTACTTATTTACTACTAATTATCCAACAGCAAAATCAGTAAATTCGCGTTTATAAGGAACGTAAAATCCTAATACCATATCTTCTTTAGGTACTCCAGCAGCAATTAATTCATTAGCGATGCTGATTTCTGTACCATCTCTTTATATCCAAATTTTTTGTCTTTGATATCAACATGGATAATGACTCTATAAATTCTCCATTGTTCTTTTCAGTCAATATTTAAGACTTGATAATGATGGCTTTCTGCGTCAAATAACAGTTAGATTCCTGTGCCATTAGCCACATAATTAGCGAAATGGTTACTTAAAATATCTTGAATAATGTGAGTAAATTTATAATATTTTGATCTTTCAATTTTTATATTGATTATAACATTTAGGTTAATTTAGCCTTGAGATAAATTAAGATCGCGGGCTTACTTATCTATGGTTTGATTTTTATCATATAGTGTTTTGCGATCGCACCAATGATTTACAATCAATCAGAGTTTGATTTACGCTGTGAATGGGGGCTACAAGGAGTTGCTGAACTCGCTCCCATCAGTGATGTAATTATAATAGTTGACATTCTCTCTTTTTCTACTTGCGTGGAAATTGCTACTAGCAATGGTGCGATAATTTTTCCCTACGCATATAAAGATGAATCAGCCATAGATTATGCCAAATCAGTGCGAGCAGAGTTAGCAAGTCATAGACAACGTTGGACTACAACTGGATATTCTCTCTCGCCAAAATCGGTGACTCAGATTTCTGCTGGAACTAGATTAGTTTTACCGTCACCTAATGGTTCTTTTCTGACTTTACATACAGGAAATACACCAACTTTGGCTGGTTGTTTGCGAAATTGCCAAGCTGTAGCGCAGTTTGCTCAAAAGTATGGCGATAAAATTGCTGTGATTCCTGCTGGTGAAAGATGGAAAGAAGATGGTAGCCTCCGCCCTGCATTTGAAGATTTAATTGGTGCTGGGGCAATTCTCAGTTATTTAGATGGCAGTCTATCACCAGAAGCCGAAGTTGCTGTAACAACATTTCAGGCTTTCCAGCAAGACTTATTGGGGTACTTAAAAAAATGCAGTTCGGGTAAAGAGTTGATTGAGAGAGATTTTAAGTCAGATGTTGAACTGTCCGCCGCTTATAACGTAAGCGATTGTGTGCCTTTATTAACTGATAATGCTTATGTAAATTATACGCCACAGGCTTAATCAAACTCAAAAATTACGAATTACGTTAGCGTAGCGGTAGCGAGTCATCGATAGCGACGCAGGAGCGTCGCGTCATTACGAATTACGAATTAGTTAAACGTCACACTGATTGGTTTGGCAATATTTGGCATTATCTATAAACTCTTGCAATTTATTCAAGGGAATTATCTGCAATGATGATCCACCTTGCACCGCCGCCGTGATGTAAGCAAACTTTTGCCCACGATAAAATTGGTCACGTCCAACTTTGGTGACATACCGAGACTTCTGAAAGTCATTAGCAATATTAGAATTATAAATATTTTGTAACAGTTTCACCGCTTTGGCATTTTTTGTGGTGAATTTGATGCTTGAGTCACCACTCACAGTTATTCCTTCTTTAGTTACTGTGCCATCTTGAGAAGTGACATCAGCATAAAAGTATAAATTTCCCTTTGTACCCTCGTAGCCGTGGGCTTCGCTGTTGTATCTCAAAGTTGGTAGTAAAGGTCTGGTCTTTGCCCACTTAACAACGGTGCTGATGTTTTGCTCTGGAAGCGCATTTGCAGGAGTGACAGCTAGAATAACTGCGATCGCAGACAGGGCAACATTGAATAAATAGTTAAATTTATAACTTTTGTACATAGTATTTTCCCGTTAAAGAATTCTGATAGCTAAAGCTAAAAAACACCGCAATTTGAGAATTATTTCCAGGGCGGCGTTATTTCATAACATTTCAGTCATCAGTAGCAAAAACAACTTAACATCGACTAATGACTACTGTCCACCGATCATTGCTGAAGGAAATTTAGTTTCAACTAAGATTTTGTAACATTTGCAATAATCGTAAAATGGATACTGTTACAAACATCAAAATAGAGGTTTTTGGCTTCAGTAGACCATACCTGGCTTATTTCTAAGTTACAAAACTTAGATTTGATCTCAGCCAAACAAGAGTATGTACTCTTGAGACTGGATGTATCTAAGCTACGGGTTCTACACACTTCTTAATAAACCAGACTTGAGAACGCAAAACGTTCTAATCTAAAAGCTAACTGGGTTAATTTACTGGCAGTTTTGCAGGCAATACTCTCAAGCTCATAAAGCACAGAGACACCGATGTGTCAACCCTCAAAGCGACCCAGATTTAACATATATAACGATTATGATGGGAGTTTTACAAAGCCGATGAGTGTTAAGGCGAGTGGTGGAAGCTCAGTTGCGCGTCCGCAACTATATCAAACCCTAGCTGTAGCGACAATTACCCAAGCCGAGCAGCAAGACCGCTTTTTGGGAAGTGGTGAACTCAATGAACTGGCAAGCTATTTTGCATCTGGTGCAAAGCGGTTAGAAATTTCCCAGACGTTGACGGATAATGCCGAGATTATTGTATCTCGTGCAGCCAACCGGATTTTTGTCGGTGGTTCGCCAATGGCTTTCTTAGAAAAGCCCAGAGAAGCAGAACTAGTTGCTGCTGGTGGTGGTGGCATTAATGTTCAAAAAGCGATGCAACTAGGAACTGTAACCTACGTTGAAAGTCGTGGTGGGTTCCTAGAAAATTTACGATCAATCTTTAACTCATCCCCCAGCGGCCCGGTACCCGCAGGTTTTAGACCAATTAACATTGCTCGTTATGGCCCAAGCAACATGGCCAAGAGCTTACGGGATTTATCCTGGTTCTTGCGCTACGCTACTTATGCGATCGTTGCTGGCGACCCCAACATCATAGCGGTGAACACACGGGGTTTGCGGGAAATAATTGAAAATGCCTGCTCTGGTGAAGCAACGCTGGTAGCTTTGCAAGAAATCAAAGCCGGATCGCTTTCCTTTTTCCGCAAGGATGCTGAGGCTACAGAAATTGTGTCTCAGTACATGGATGTTTTGTTAACAGAATTCAAAGCAGCCACACCTTCAAATAAAGTCCGTCAACGTCCCTCTAGCGACCAGCAAGGGTTGCAACTGCCGCAAATTTACTTTAATGCAGCAGAACGCCGTCCCAAGTTTGTGATGAAAACTGGGTTGTCATCTGGCGAAAAAAATGAGGTAATCAAAGCGGCATATCGGCAAATTTTTGAGCGCGACATTACCCGTGCTTACAGCTTGTCCATATCTGACTTAGAATCCAAGGTAAAAAATGGCGACATCTCGATGAAAGAGTTTGTTCGTCGTCTAGCTAAATCTCCCCTTTACCAAAAACAGTTTTACCAGCCTTTTATTAACAGCCGAGTCATCGAACTAGCTTTCCGTCACATTTTGGGACGGGGCCCAAGTAGCCGCGAAGAAGTACAAAAATACTTCTCGATTATTTCTAATGGTGGTCTAGCAGCCTTAGTAGATGCCTTAGTAGATTCTGCTGAATACGGCGACTATTTTGGTGAAGAAACAGTACCTTACCTCCGGGGTCTGGGCCAAGAAGCACAAGAATGTCGCAACTGGGGGCCGCAGCAAGACCTGTTTAACTACAGTGCGCCTTTCCGCAAAATACCTCAGTTTATTACCACATTTGCTGCTTACGAACAGCCACTACCAGACCAACATCCTTACGGTTCTGGTAATGACCCCCTCGAAATTCAGTTTGGCGCGATTTTCCCGAAAGAAACTCGCAACCCCAGCACCCGTCCGGCTCCTTTTGGCAAGGATACCAAGCGCATCCTGATTCACCAAGGAGCAGGGATTAATAACCAAAATAGCAATCCTAACGCGCGGGGTGAAGCTCCTGGTACTCTTGGTCCCAAGGTGTTCAAGTTAGACCAGCTACCTGGTACTAGAGGCAAAAAAGCTGCCAAAAATTCTAGCGTCAGATTCTCTGAAAGCTCAACGCAAGCTGTCATTAAAGCTGCTTACCTGCAAGTTTTTGGTCGCGATCTTTACGAAGGTCAGCGCCCGAAGGTATTGGAAATCAAGCTGGAAAATGGCGACATCTCTGTACGGGAGTTTATCCGTGCTTTGGCTAAGTCAGATGTATTCCGCAATCTGTACTGGTCATCGCTTTATGTTTGTAAAGCGATCGAATATATTCACCGCCGCTTGTTGGGTCGTCCGACTTATGGCCGTCAAGAAATCAACAAGTACTTTGATATTGCTTCCAAACAAGGCTTTTACGCAGTAGTTGATGCGATTATTAACAGCGTAGAATACAGCGAAGCATTTGGTGAAGATACAATTCCTTACGAACGGTATTTGACTCCTGGCGGTGTATCTGGACGGCAATTGCGCGTTGGTAGCATTCGTGAAGATGTGGCGGCGAAAGTTCAGAAGGAAGTAACGCCGAGCTTTGTGACATTGGGTACAGTCACAGAAAAACGGTCAGAACCAGATATTCAGTTCCGCATTAACCAAGGTGTTAGCAAGCAACGCGAACAAACCAAAATCTTCAAACTGGTTTCCAATACCAGCGACAAAGTTGCAGTAAAAACCTTGATTAGCGCTGCCTATCGTCAGATTTTTGAGCGCGATATTGCACCCTACATCGCTAAAAATGAATTTACGGCGTGGGAAAGCAAGTTGGGGAACGGCGAAATCAGTGTGAAGGAATTTATTGAAGGTTTAGGTTACTCTAACCTCTACCTGAAAGAATTCTACACACCTTACCCCAACACCAAAGTGATTGAGTTGGGAACCAAACACTTCTTAGGACGTGCGCCATTAGACCAGGCAGAAATCCGCAAATATAACCAAATTTTGGCTACTCAAGGTATTCGTGCCTTTATTGGTGCTTTGGTAGATAGTGTGGAATATAACCAGGTATTTGGTGAAGATACGGTTCCTTATCGTCGCTTCCCAACCTTACCTGCGGCAAACTTCCCGAATACCGAGAAGCTGTACAACCAGCTGACCAAGCAAAACGATGATGTAGTTGTGCCTAGCTTTAAACCCGTGCAAGCACGTGTAGGAGTTAGTAATGATACGCCACTTTTGACGCAGGCGATCGCAGATATAGCAGCCCAAACAAATGGTATCAACAAAAGCAAGCCCGCTTTTGCTGAACTGGGTCGTTCCTACAACGATGGTAGCGGACAACCCGTAGAACTGGGTGTGCGTAAACATGCACGCATTTACCGTCTAACAGAAAGTGCAAACCAAGCCGAAACACAACAGGTAATCAACGCCATTTACTGTCAGGTATTGGATGTATTTAGCGGTGAAGTGCCTGATAATTTCCGCCGTACTGACCTAGACAGCAAACTCCAGAATGGTGAAATTTCCGTGCGGGAGTTTGTGTGTGAATTAGCTAGTTCCGAAATCTATCGTCAGCGCTTCTTGTCACCTTATCCTGATGCCAAGGTCATTGAGTTCCTTTTCCGTCACCTGTTGGGGCGTACACCCGCAGATCAGGAAGAAATTCGCCACTACAAGCAACTGCTAACTGATAGCGATTTATTGGCTGCTGTAAAAGCAATAGTCGAAAGCCCAGAATATAGCCGCTACTTCGGTGAAGATGTTGTGCCTTACAACCGCTTCCCATCTTTGCCAGCAGGTAACTACCTCGGCAGTGTACAGGCGGCTGAGTAGGTAATAGGTTACAGGGTACAGATTATTTCCTATGATCTTTACCCTGTAACCTTTGTAACCTTTCGTAATATCGCTCTCAGATTACAACTAAAACAGGGAATTCTGAAAGGTAATATTACAAAGTGTTAAGAGCAGTCATAAATGCTCAACAGAATGCCGGAAAATGTTTTGCGGAAGGTAACTGAGTTTAAAAGCTTGTGTACTTGTGTTGACTCAAGAAAACTCGTAATTAATTAGCCGTAGCAGTTATGAAACTGTTGTGTCTAAAAGAACGAGAGAACAAACTCAGTAAACCAAATTTAGAGTCTCACCAGTTTAATCAAATCCTGGTTTCATTTGTATTGGAGGAATCCATTAATGAGTATCGTCACGAAAGCTATCGTGAATGCTGATGCAGAAGCTCGCTACCTCAGCCCTGGTGAATTGGATCGGATCAAATCCTTTGTTGCCAGTGGTGAACGCCGCGTGCGGATTGCTCAAATTTTGACAGAAAATCGTGAGCGGCTGGTTAAGCAAGCTGGCGATCAATTGTTCCAAAAGCGTCCTGATGTTGTGTCTCCTGGTGGTAACGCTTACGGTCAAGAATTGACTGCTACTTGCCTGCGTGACCTAGATTACTACCTCCGCCTCGTTACCTACGGTATCGTTGCTGGTGATGTTACACCGATTGAAGAAATTGGTGTTATCGGTGCCCGTGAACTGTACAAGTCCTTGGGAACCCCCATTGATGGTGTTGCTGAAGGTATCCGTGGGCTGAAGAATGTAGCTACTACATTGCTGTCTGGTGATGATGCTTCTGAAGCTGGTACCTACTTCGACTACTTAGTTGGTGCCCTGCTATAGGGTGATGCTGTTTCCCTGCCGAAACAGAAGTATTGCAATACGGTTGGAAATAAGGAATTAACAACATGGCTCAAGACGCAATTACCGCTGTCATTAACTCCGCAGACGTTCAAGGTAAATACTTAGACAGCTCTGCTTTAGAAAAACTAAAAGGCTACTTCGCTACTGGCGAACTGCGGGTACGTGCTGCTAGCACCATCAGCGCTAACGCTGCTGCGATCGTCAAAGAAGCTGTAGCAAAATCTTTGCTATATTCTGACATCACCCGTCCCGGCGGCAACATGTACACCACTCGCCGCTATGCTGCTTGCATCCGCGATTTGGACTACTACCTCCGCTATGCCACCTACGCTATGTTAGCTGGCGATCCTTCCATTCTGGATGAGCGCGTATTAAATGGCTTGAAGGAAACCTACAACTCTTTAGGAGTTCCCGTTGGTGCTACCGTGCAAGCTATCCAAGCAATCAAGGAAGTAACCGCTAGTTTGGTTGGTTCTGATGCTGGTAAGGAAATGGGCGTTTACTTAGACTATATCTCTTCTGGCTTAAGCTAAGAGCTAGTTTGCGCTTAAGAATTTAGGTGCGGCTTTATTAAGGTCTGGAAATCAACCGTGAGTGCTAGAACGTTATATTGCTTATCTTGGTAAATTATCAGTGATGAGTGTTGGTGGTCTAGTATTGATGTTTGATTTCCAGCCTTGGAATGATTAAAAGATTTGCACTCAAGATTTTGAGATAAAAAAAGTTTTCACAAAGTTTACAGGAGATTTTCAAAATATGTCCCGTTTGTTTAAAATTACTGCTCTAGTTCCCAGCCAAACCCGAATTCGTACCCAACGCGAACTACAAAATACCTACTTCACTAAGCTAGTTCCATACGAAAACTGGTTCCGTGAACAGCAACGTATTCAAAAAGCAGGCGGTAAAATTATCAAAGTGGAATTGGCAACTGGTAAACAAGGTGCTAATACTGGCTTGTCGTAATTCTGTAAATAGAATATTATTTTAGGGAATTGGTAAGAGGTTGAAAAAAACCTCTTTTTTGTTGAGAATTAATACTATAAAAAATCTGTTTTTTATTTCGGAAAATTAGACTATCGCAAAATTATATATAAGTAAGTGAGCGTAAATAATTGTCGTTGGGATAAGGTAGTAGGGAATAGGCAATAAGCATAAGAGTTTTAGCCTAGTTCATTTTTCTTTACATAGTTTGATTTTATTGTGCCAACTTACTTAACTAACGGTGTCTTGAAGTTAATAACTCTAAAATTTATAGTTTTAAAGACTACTTATGAGTTATAAGTTATGATTTATGAGTTTTATTTCTAACTCCTAATTCCTAACTTTTTACCTGTACTGCTTGTGAATCTACGCCGCCTGATTCCAATTTTTGATAGTTCAGTGTCGAACTGGGCACTAGAAGCGCGTTTGTTGCGCTGGTTGACGTTGATTTGGCTGTTTGTCGGCTTGATAATGCTATTTTCAGCCTCCTATCCCGTCGCTGATGCACGTCAGAGTGATGGACTGTACTACTTTAAGCGTCAACTACTTTGGGTCTTAGTTTCTTTAATCGGATTTAATATTATTGTTAATTTACCGTTACAAAAAATTCTGGGAGTATCCCATTGGTTTTTGTTGCTGTTCTTGGCATTAATTTTCGTCACACTAATCCCAGGATTGGGAAAAAAGGCTTTTGACGCAGCCCGTTGGATTGCGATTGGGCCAATTCCTATTCAACCTTCAGAATTAATTAAACCCTTTTTGGTGTTGCAAAGTGCGCGGCTTTTTGGTCAATGGGAACGTATCAGTTGGCGGGTTCGCTTTGCTTGGTTGGGTATTTTCGGTTTGGTACTTTTAGGAATTCTTGCCCAGCCCAACTTAAGTACAACAGCACTTTGCGGCATGACTATTTGGCTAATTGCTCTCGCGGCTGGCTTACCTTACAAGTACCTGGGAGGAACAGCAATTGGCGGAGTAATGTTGGCGATACTCAGTATTAGCATAAAAGAGTATCAGCGTAAGCGGGTGATGTCATTCCTCAATCCTTGGGCGGATGCTACAGGAGATGGCTACCAATTGGTGCAAAGTCTACTAGCTGTGGGTTCTGGTAAGACTTGGGGAGCCGGGTTTGGGCTTTCTCAACAAAAACTGTTTTATTTACCCATTCAGGATACCGATTTTATTTTTGCCGTGTTCGCTGAGGAGTTTGGCTTTGTTGGTAGTATGGTATTGTTGGCACTTTTAGCTACATTCGCCACCCTCGGATTAATTGTGGCGCTGAAGGCTAAAAATATAGTGCATCGATTGGTAGCGATCGGCGTGACAATTTTGATGATAGGACAATCACTGCTCCATATTGGTGTGGCTACAGGTTCTCTACCAACTACAGGCTTACCTTTACCAATGTTTAGTTATGGTGGTAATTCTATGATTGCTAGCTTAATAGCTGCTGGGTTGCTGATTCGGGTAGCACGCGAGAGTAATGAAGCGGAGGTAGTACCGTTACGAAAACCCCTGTTTCAAAATGGGCGAAGACATCGAGGTTTCCAGAAAAATAAGAATTGAGTTAGTTGGAAATAGGGCAAGCAACCTTTCACAGCCTATCGAGAATGTGCCTAAGAGCCTGATAAAACTTACCTCAAAGGTAAGGGGCTTTGAAATGGGTTAGGTGGAATTGGGTTAATGCTAGGTATAGGAGTAGGTACTACTTTTTTAAGGACTGTGATTACAAATCCTTTTTGCTGGGGCGGTTGCTTATTAGATATATCATTAACTTGCAGCGTAATTTGAGGTGGGAAGGCTAGATTAACTGGAAACTGCTTTGAGTCACTTAATGCAACTTCATCGCCGTATGGCAAAAGTTTAACTTGAATATTTTCTTTTTCCCCTTCTACTCTCCAACTCAGGGTAGCAGTTGTTCCTTCGTTGAGAACCAGATTTGGTTGCTCACTACCGTTGATTGTGAAAGAAACAATCCTAAATGGTTTTGGTAAAATTTCTATTTTAGATTCAGTCTTTTTAAAACTATTTTTTTGACTTCCATTAGAAAAAGCTTTGATTTGAAAGGCAAATTTTCCGGCTTTATATGCAGGTATAGGAATATTTGTACATCGTAGTTCTTGATTTTGTTGTGTACATAGCTTTTTGAGCTTAGGGTCTGCAAGATTACCTTGATTAATTTTATAAGTAATTGGTTCGCCGTAAGATGTCTCATCATCTGCACTACCACCAATTTGAATTTGTTGTAGCAGTAATGGACGTGCGATAGTCCAACTTAAAAGAATATTTTGACCTTTTGTATACTGTGGTTTATCGGCTTGAAAATTAACAACTTCAGCAATTGGTTTCTCAGCTATTTCTACTTGGGTTGTTTGAGTTGCTACTTGATTAGTTCGAGAAAATAATTGTATACCATTTTGATAAGAGGCTTGTAACTCAAAAGTGTAATTTCCTTTTGTTTTCACTCCAGTTTTGACGTTACTACAAATAAGCTCTTGTCCTTCTTGTATCTGACAAAGAGGTGTACTTCCCTTACCCAGTGCTTCAGGAATGCCATTACTAAAGTCATAAATAATAGGCTCAATGGGTTGGGAACCTTTAGCGGTCAGAACCAACTTTTGCAATTGTTTATAGTGGTGAATTTCCCAGTTCAAAGCAACCTCATCACCTTCAGTAATTTGAGAGTCTTTTGCACTAAAATTTTCTAATTTTAAAGGATCGGGATTTAAAATTCGCCAAATGATAAATCCTATCCCTCCCAATAATCCCAAAATTGCCAAAATTAACAGAATAAATTGCCACAAAGGACGAGGTTTCCATATCAAGCTGCCTTGAGGAAATGTGTTAGGTAGGGGTAAATTTTTTTGGTCTTTGATGTCGAGTTGAAAGTTTACCACTAACCCTGCACCAAACCACGGTTTTCGCCACCAAGGTCTGGGTTTGACCGTCAAGTTGGCCACAGCACTTCTATTTGGTAATAATCTTATTTCAGTCGGATCAAATTTGTAAGTATATAGTTCTTCTTCGTCTCGACTTTTTAAGCTTAATATCAGTTCGCGGACAATATTACCCTGGTTTGCTAGTGATAATTCATACTTGCCTAGACTACGGCTAACTTGTCCCAAAATCGTATGAAGTTCTATATCTAAGCGATAATTTGTCGGAATTTGAATGTACACCAAGTCTAGCAATACTAAGTCAGGAGAATTCTCCGAATACAAGCGGATTGTCGGAGAATAGCTTCCAGCGAGTGTATCCCCAGGTGGGTGAAATTTCAACAATATTTGACCTTTAGTACCAGGGTTCAATTCTAGTGCAGTAGCTTCCGATACTAATCCAGAACCCTCATATCCGCTTGCAGGGTAATTAATTGTGAACCAGTCTTCGTCTAAATCTGGACAACTCAAGCGGAACCTATCGACGAGATAAGAGCGATTATCAACTATAACCTCTACTTGCAGAGGCTCACTAGGATTAAAAATTAGCGGCTTGTTGGGGTTGGTGTTAGGTCTAATGGAAAATGTCGGGTCATTCACCCGAATTGCAGTCTGTTCTTGTAGCAGAACCTTAATTTGGTTTGGGAAGGTTATGGGTGTATCTTGGGGATAATGTAGAGGTGAATCTACGACTAATGTATAGTCATAGGTTCCGGGAAGAGTATTTGCGGCAATTTGAAACTCAAATCTTACTTCGTCGCTATTCTGTTGGGAAGCTAATGCTAAACTTTCTCTAGGAGAACTAGACCAACCGGTTAAATTTTGAAATACTTCGTCAAAAACAAAATGTAAGTCAATAACCGCATCTTGTCCTCCTTGATTGATTACAACAACATAGAGTTCAATAGTATCTCCTGGCATTCCAAATTGAATTCCAGGTGGGTTGATAATAACTTGCAGTGGATTGAATTTAGCTTGCATATCATTGACTCTCTTATTTGATGCGGTGTAGTTTGACTTGAAAATCTTCACCACCACTAACAATCATGGTTCCTTGATTAGTTTTCAAGTCGATACTATTGATTTTTTTAGAGCTTTGGTAAATTGTTTTACCTTCTGCTGCCTTTATTTTGTCAAGCTTATGTTCGGGAGTTAAGTACCAAAGCACCACTCGTCCATCATCGCCACCACTTACTAGCAAACTACCATCATCACTAAATGCAAGACTACGCACAGATGTTTTTGATGCTGGCCAGCGATCTATTGGCGAACAATTGAGTTCATTAAATTTTTCCTGCGGATTGGGATTTTTGAGAGTTTGGCACTGATTCAAATTCCAAATCGTAATGAATCCTGCTGAATCGGAGGTTGCTAGGATTTTTTCTGTCGAGTTAGGAACAAAAGCCAATCCCCAAATATAGTCTTCACGCCCAACTAATGGGTCTAGTTTTTCTAGATTTTGCACTGATAAACCTGGGAATTTTTTATCAGATTGAGTTGGGTTCCACTGCCACAAGATGAAACGCTTAAAGTTTCCGGCAATTACTAGAGTTTTTGCATCTGGGCTGAGATTTAATGCCCGGACTTGGAAACCTGATAGTTTCAATGTACTTTGTACGTCGATAACTTGCGGTTCTGGCAGAAAATCGCTGTTAGGCGCTGATCTTGACCATAATCTAACTTTACCACTGCCGTAACCACTGAATAAGTTAAGTGAGTTGGAGGTAAAAGCTAAGTCAAAGACGCGATCGCCTTTTGCTTTAGAATCTTTAAGGTCTTGAAGTTCGCTAATCTTTTGACCTGATGGTACATCTCTAAGTTCTATTACACCATTATCGAGACCAACGGCAACACGATCATTTTGTAATGGCATGAAGCGTAAGACTTCTACAGCATCATCGGTAATCGCCATTAAACCTTTGGGCTGTTGCCGTTGGTCGCAAGCTACGGGTTGCCCAGCGTATGTTACTGTGTCATCGGGGCCTAAGCTATCAGCAGCAATTCTCCAAAGTCTTAATGTGCAATCATCTGAGCCACTGACCACAGATAAACCAATACCACTAAAGCGTATTGAGTTTACCGAACGCGTGTGCATTATATCTCTTGGTTGCAGTATTAATGCTAGGAGTGCAGCTAAAAGTGCGATCGCAGCTAGCTGTAGCCATAGAGGTATAATTGGCAAAGCCTCCACTTCTAATGTCTGCGTGGCGGGGTCTGTACTCCCTAAACGTTGGTCGGATAATTCAGATTTAGCTTCTAATAAAAGAGTTTTACCGATTCCTACCCAAGGGCGTTTTGTTTTAACATCAAGGATGACCTTACTTGTCTCTCCTAAATGGAGATTGGCATTTTCAGGAAGCTTTTTGAAAGTACATTTTCGCCAGTCTCTACCCTGTACCTGGACATTAATTTGCTGGTTGAGGTTGCTAGCGTTTTTAAATAGTAATTCAAAGGAAGCTGTATCAGATTTCCAGTCAGGCAGCCATGCCGATTTACTAGGAATTTTGAGGTGTTTTTGAGTGGTGGTAAAGTCTATAAAACCCACTGGTAAGACTTCAATGTTGCCTTCAGCACTGGTTGGATAACCATTATTGCTAACAGCTTCAATAGTAAAAGGGTAATTTTGGCTGGGTGCTTGCACTACAGAAGGAGGTTGACATTGAAATGTGGCTTCTGCTAATCCACCTGGATCTAGAGATAATCGGCGTTCTGCACTACCTGCTAGCCAAGATGGATCAACGCCTGTAAAACGTAGCCCCACATCCGTTGGTTGTTGCCCTAAGTTCCGCACTCGTACTGGTATATCTACTGAATTTCGGGGATAAACTTGAAACTCTCGCACAGGCAATTCGACACTTAAGTGTGTTGGTCTGTTATCTCGTTCGATTTTCAGACGCAGCACAAGTCTGCACTGTTGTGCTAATTGCGGCGAAAAAATATTAACCATCAGGTTGACAGTACCGACAAATCCTGGAATGGGTGTATTGAATATGAAGACTTGAAATATGGTACTGCTTCCTGGTGGTTTAGCTGCTGCTACCTCTGGTTCGAGTCGATACCATCGGTATCCAGTGTTTCGGGTTTCCCCGGCGGCGGTAATTTCTACCTGAAAATTGACAAAGCGATCGCTGTCATTATTGACAGTTACCTCAAATGATACAGGAGTATCACCTGGACGAAAAGTTAGGTTCTGAGTAGAAAGGCTGGCATTAATAACACTTTTTTCCATGCTATTATTTATACTATTTTATTATTTTCCATGACTAATACTATTAAAAAATTAATATCTGCGAAAAAGTGACAATCGTTTTTTTGGTTTGATTCAAATGTATATATTCAATATTGTGTAATCAATTTCTCAATTGATAAAAGTCATTTTCATAAAAGCTATATAGTATATTCAAATAGAAATTCATCAATTGGATATCTGCCGCATTTCCCAATAAAGTTTGATATCCAAGTTTATGGGCGAAAAATTGAGTGTTTCTGATAAAACTACCACAAAACCTGATTTTTAGTACCCATACCAGATGTTTATTTAAGAACTCAGCAAAAATACATACTTATTATTGCTTTACAAAAGTAGCAACTTGCTATGATTGACTGAATGATGATTGACAAAATACGTAAAATTTTTGGTATAATTTTAACTATCTATATAAGTAGCTATTTGGGCAAAACTCCTATATAAAGTATTTGTTTTAGTACTAAATTAGTTGTCCAATGTTTATGAACCAATATTTACCAATCTATCAATCCTCACACGTCTAAGAGAGATAATACTGGATTAGGGAGCGATCGCGTTTTAGTTGTCTTAATTTAAGAGGTGCGATCGCCTTTTAGCTCAGACAAGCAATATATTTTGATTATTTGCTATTTTTGATACATTAATACCACCGTTAGATTAAAGTAGTGCATTAGACAAAGTATGACTTTGTAATTAGCCTCAATGACAAACATTCAGATTAAAGAACGCAAAGTTACTGAACTTCATCCCCATCCAAAAAATGACAGTATTTACGGCGACGAAGATATTGAGCAATTAGCTCAAGATATTGAAAGGTCTAAATGGGTCAAACCGCTTATTGTTACACCAGAGGGTACAATCATCAGTGAACATCGACGTTGGAAAGCAGTGTCATCTCTTGGATGGGTAACAGTTCCCGTTGAAGAAAAAGAGTTTACTGATGAAATAGCTGAATTAGAAGCTCTCTTAGTTCTCGTAAAGTAGGCAACCAATAATTAAACGTATCATTAGCTGTAGATTCACTTACTCCAAACTGGATACCCAGAAGTTGAAAGGTTGTCATGTGTTGGAGATAAACTTTCATTTAAAATTATTTGTTTGGCTATAGATAGTTTTGGTTTACGACCTCCACCACCAGAAATAATTCTCACTTTTTTTGATTCTAAAACCGCTTGTTTTTCGTGATGTAATCGTTCCGCATTTTGGATTAACTGTTGTAACTGTTCATACTCCAGACCAATTAAGCGCTGTGTTTCTTTTTTGTTCCCTTCAATGTAGTTCAGGATATCGCTCATGTTTGTGTGTCCAAAAAGCTCTCTAATGTTCTCCTACCACAGAACGTTACTATTTTGGAGATGTCTAGTAAGTGATGACCGAATTGATTTTCTTCAAGCTCGATATCACTATTGAAATAGCACATAGCTAAAAGCCAGTGTGGGTCTGCGATTCTTGACAACGCTTGTCTTGCAAAATGTTACCCTATAGCACTGCTTGTAGCAACCCCTCAAGCGATCGCATTCCTTAACGCAGAGATTTACTGATAAATAAAAATTAAAATAGAACAAATATCACAATACAAAATTATTACTTTGGGGATCTAGTAGACAGAATAACCTACTAGAGGCTTAACCGATGTGTCTCCCGTGACGAAGTAAAAAAAGCATCATTAAAGCCTAGCAATCTCGCTTATAGAAAAAAAACAGATGCGTGTTAATGTTTTAATCTCATCGTCTTCTCTTCGGGTCTTTCCCTATGCATCTGCACTATTTACACCCCCAACACCTTGAAGAATTAGTCAAGAGTAGTGGTATAGAATTACACTTAGTGCAACTCAATTTTAGGTCGCTCCAAGGCGTAACTGCTTATGAGTATCTATTGATTTCTGAGCTACTCCCCCGCACCAATACCGGAATGGTGAAAGCTGGCTGGTTGCAGCGTTATGCTCATATTACTGAAGGGGGTTGGTGGTGTTCGGGACTAGACCCTTTGAATAATTGGCAAATGATGGAATGGGGATGCTTTAAACCAAACCAACCCCGACAGAATCACAATGCTAAGTCCATCAAATACGAGCATCCCCCTAGCACACCAACGCGGGTGTTTTGTTTGCGGGTAACGCTGCAAGTGTGGCAGCAAGTTGCTGGACGTTACAATCTGGTCATGCCTGAAAATATCACCATTACTGCTGATGGTGAAGCTAGAGGCTTTTGGCAATGGGTGATGCAACATAACATTCCCCTGATTCTCTGCGAGGGTGTGAAAAAAGCAGCAACGCTGTTGACACAAGGATATGCAGCTATTGCTATTCCCGGAATTACCAGTGGTTATCGGGTTGTTAAAGATGAATTTGGCAAAGTTACCCGTCGTCAGCTAATTCCTGACTTAGCAGCGTTTGCAATTACAAAGCGTAGCTTTTATATTTGTTTTGATTTTGAAACTCAACCTAAAACAATTGCTGCTGTAAATAATGCTATTTCTCAACTTGGTTGTTTATTCCAGCAAGAAAATTGTCCTGTTAAAGTTATCGAACTTCCAGGAATAGAAAAAGGGGTTGATGAGTTTATCGTTGCGAAAGGTGCAACTAGTTTCGAGAAAATTTATCGGCAAAGTGTTGATTTAGAAATTTATCTTGCTCAAACTAAACCCCATACTGAGTTAACTATTCCTGCTGCTCTCACATTGAATCGACCTTTTATAGGTGAAATTCCTTTTCCAACTTCGGGATTAGTAGGAGTCAAGTCTGCAAAAGGAACAGGCAAAACTACAGCATTGCAAGCCGTTGTTCAGCAAGCAAAAATTAGAAATCAACCCGTTTTATTAATTACTCACAGAATTTTACTAGGACGATTTTTGTGCGAAAAAATTGGTATTCAATGGGGAAAGCATAAAGAAGATGGGGATAAAAGGATTAATAAAACACTCACCCCCGCTCCTCCCATCCTGCGTTCACTCTCTCCACAGCAATCCCTTGGACTGTGCGTTGATTCCATTTGGAAACTTAATCCTGAAAATTGGCACGGCGCAATAATAATTTTAGATGAAGTAGAGCAATCTTTGTGGCATCTACTAAACAGTAATACTTGTAAACATAAACGTGTAAAAATATTAAGATTATTCCAGCAACTAATTTCCACAGTTTTAACAACAGGGGGTTTAGTAATTGCCCAAGATGCTGATTTATCAGATGTTTCACTTGAATATCTACAGGGATTAGCCGGAATTCAATTAACGCCTTGGGTAGTTCTCAATCAATGGAAGCCTCAACAAGGTTGGGATGTAACTTTTTACGATTCGCCGAACCCAACACCGCTAATTCACCAACTAGAATTAGATTTACTTGCTGGACGTAAATGTTATGTTACTACCGATAGTCGCGCAGGGCGTTATAGTTGTGAAACAATCGAACGTTATCTCAAAGAACGCTTACAAAAATTACGACGGCAATTTCCTAAAACTTTGGTAGTTAGTAGCCACACTACAAACACACCTGGACACGCAGCCGTTGATTTTATTGCAGCAATCAATCAAAAAATCTCTGAATATGATGGCGTTTTTGTTACGCCTAGCTTAGGTACAGGAATTAGTATTGATGTCCAACATTTCGACCGAGTTTATGGCATTTTTCAAGGGGTAATTCCTGACTCGGAAGCAAGACAAGCATTAGCGAGAGTGCGAGATGATGTGCCGCGTGTTGTTTGGTGTGCAAAACGAGGTATTGGCTTAATTGGTAGTGGTAGTACAAATTATCGCTTGCTATCTGACTGGTATCAAGAAAATCAAAAAGAAAACTTAGCTTTGCTTAGTCCACTACATAAAATAGATGTAGATTTACCTTTAGTTCATGACCCGATTCATTTGCGAACTTGGGCCAAGTTATCTGCACGGGTAAATGCTTCTATCCGCCTCTATCGTCAATCGATGCAAGATGGTTTGATTGCTGATGGGCATCAAATTCAAATGCGGAGTAATGCTGTTCATAATAATATTATTCGAGACTTACGCCTTGCATTTTTGGCAACTGATGCCGATGATTTATCTACCCGCAGAAGATTAGTTTTAGAAATTGTCAAAGTTCAAAAAGATTGGGCGCAAAGCCGTCAAAAAGCTAAAGATATTAAACGCAAAATTAAGGATATTAAGCAGCAAAATCAACTATCAGTAGCAACTGCTGTAGCTAATGCTAAAGATATCGATTATGTAGAATATGAGCAGCTACTAGTAAAGCATTCTCTAACTGATGGAGAACGTAACCAAATTAATAAATATGTTCTCAGACAAAGGTATGGTGTAGAAGTTACTCCTTGGCTAAAATTGCAGGATGACCAAGGATATTATCGTCAACTGTTAATTCATTATTATCTAACTCACGAAAGTGAATATTTTCACGTTAGAGACCAGCAAGAATGGCATCAACAATTGTCTTGGGGTGAGGGAAAAGTTTTTCTCCCAGATTTAAAAACTTATACGCTCAAAGTTGAAGCGATGAGAGCATTGGGAATACTTGAATTTCTTGAGGCAGAACGAGAGTTTACCGAGAGTAATCCAGATTTAATAATGCTTAAAAATATTGTTTTTCAGCATAGTAAGCATATTAAAAGGGCGCTTGGTATTAACTTAGTCGGAGAAAAAGAGCAGGTTTCGGCAATAAAAATACTCAGCCGACTCTTAAATTTGTTGGGCTTGAAACTAAAGCGGGTAAATGATGTTTATAAAATCGACCTAGAAACGCTTGATGATGGCAGGGAAAGCATATTTGCTGTTTGGCATCAACGCGATGAGTTGACGCTGGCTCATGTTAAGAGTGTTGGCTATGATTTACCTGATTATTCTTCAGACTGGAAGTTTGAAATTATTCAAGCCAAGCCTTATGCCGCAGTAGTCAAGGAAGGGGTAAGGGAGACGAATGCAGTCGGAGCTTATACCCACGATTGATTTAAGGCATCCAATCTTAAAGATTTGGTTGTTGCTCTGATAAGTAAGATTGCTTTAGATAATTAAGATTGTGAGAACGTATCACAACCTTAACAAATTGAAGCGATCGCTATATTTTACTTATGAACAGTAACACTCTTCTTTGGGCGAGATTGATGTTTAGTTTATTTTGCTATGCACTAGTTGGCTTCTTATTTGCCTTGACTCCACTTTGGGCTGATGCTTTTGGAATGAATGCGGCTCTAGCTAATGGCAAAGCTTTAGCTTTATCGAGAGCTAGTTTGATAGTTTTAGCTCTAACTTTAACTTGGAGTTTAGCTTGGAATCGGGTTGATGTTATGAGTTGGGCTGAAGGTTTTGGTTGGGCTTGGATCTTAACTTGGGGTGTAGGTTTAGTTTTAGGTTTGGTTATGGGTGGCGGAATAACCTTGACTCTAATTTGGGCAATAGTCGTGGGTATAGCTTGGTCTGGTGCTTGGAGTTTAGTTGGAGCAAAAAATCAATTACTCTTGTTTTTTAACCAGTTTCACACTGTGCTAATTTTGGTGGGAACCGCAGTTTTTGGCTTGGGTTTGGGAGGGTTAGGACGTTTAATTATTTCATTAATGAGGACTTAGACGATGTTTGACGACAAGGCCGGAGCAAAGTAAACGTATCCAGCTTTCCGCTACGCTTCTACGCCTTACCATTAGTCATAACAATTACCAATTTCTACTTTGCCTTCACCCGCGCCTGCTTCACCATTGCAATGAGAGTTTGATGAGCATCTTCTGCATCCACTAAAACATGATCAAACTGAATGCGAACTGGAACAGCTTCACCATTTGCTTGCGCTGTCAAATCCATACCTTGTGCATCAATTGACAACATTTTTGCTGCGAGTGCATCTGTTACACCACCAAAAGCTTTAGCATAAAGAACTATGGCATCAGCATGATCGTCATTCATGTGCTGGCAGATGCGCGAACTAATCTCAGCAGAAAAATCTTTAGACATTGTTGAGGTAAAAAGTTAGAAATACAGCAACAGCTTAGATTTTAAGCTAACGCGAGTGGAATTTGCTAATTTTCTTTACTAGCAGTTAAAGACTATCCATATTAGTCTATGTTCATCATTAATAATATTTATTTCTGGAATAATAATTAAATTAAAATAAAACTTAGTTCAGTATTTTTACCTTTCATTACGGAAACCAGACAGCGTAAACTGTAGCAGAAGTATTAGCAAAACTATTGAAGCTAAGAGACAATGAGCGAAACTAGCCCCAGACGAATAGTAATTGGGGATGTACATGGACACTATGAAGGTTTGATGACTTTGTTGGAGGCGATCGCCCCCACGTCAGACGATCAAATCTATTTTTTGGGAGATTTAATTGATCGCGGGCCTCATAGCTCACAAGTAGTTAATTTTGTCAAACGACATAACTACCCATGTTTGCTGGGAAATCATGAGCAGATGTTATTAAACATTCTGACTAATGAAAGAACTTCCTCCCCGACGATGCAAGCATGGTTGTACAGTGGAGGGCAAGCTACCGTAGCCAGTTACCACGAGGCTTCAATCCCCGATGACCATCTGGATTGGTTCAAGAGTTTGCCTACATATCTCGACTTGGGGGATATTTGGTTAACTCATGCTGGTGTTGACCCTTCCAAGTCGGTGACAGAACAAACTGCCGATCAACTGTGCTGGATACGAGAGGAATTTCACAGCATGGAAAAACCCTACTTTCCAGATAAGCTGATTATCATCGGTCACACAATTACTTTTACTCTGCCTGGTGTTTCTCCTGGGAAACTGGCACAAGGACAGGGATGGCTAGACATAGATACTGGTGCTTATCATCCCCGGAGTGGCTGGTTGACTGGACTGGATGTAACGAATAACCTGGTTTATCAAGTTAACATTTTTAAAAACTATCTCCGTACCCTCCCTTTAGAAGAAGTTGTAATTACCGTTAATCCAGCCAAAATCAAAGTTGATCGTCGCAATAAGAATTGAATAATATTCGAGATGAGGTGGAGGGAAAGATGTGAAAGATTAGGGAGACAAGGGGAGTAAGCAATTCCCAATTCCCCATTACCCATTTCCTCAAGACTTTATTAATGGTCGAATATTAGCTTTATAACTAGCATTATCCAACCCATAATTTCCATTACTAGGTTGGGAATTGATTGCACGTCTGAGGGCATTAATGCGATCGCTAGTTCCGGGGTGTGTACTCAAAAATGTTGGTGCAGAACCCTTTCCAAGCAGCTTTTTCATAAACGAAACCATTGCAGACTGGGCGTAACCAGTGCGTGTCAAAGTTCGTAGTCCTCTTTGATCGGCCTCAAATTCATTGTTACGACTGCGGGGTAAGTCTCGCGCTAACTGGACACCAATTTGCACCGCCGTACTTCGATCTAAGCCTGCTGCTGTTAATAGACCACTTTCGAGCGCTTTTTGTTGCATCTGTTTGACTACGTGTTTCCCGCCAATGTGACCAATTTCGTGGGCAAGTACACCTGCTAGTTCCGCTTCATTGTCTGCGGTTTTCAGCAAACCCGTATGAACATAGACATAGCCCCCCAAAGTAGCAAAAGCATTAATGCTGTCATCTTCAACTACCTGAAAGGTATAAGGAAGATTTGGGCGATCACTATTGGCTGCTAAACGCCGACCAACTTGTTCTACATAGCGATTAACTTCGGGATTACGGTAAAGTCGCACTTGACTGCCAACTAATTCCTGATTAATCTGCTTACCAAGATCAACTTCTTGGTTAGGGGATATATTAGAAAGCTGAAATGCCTGAACTCCTTGGAGTAGAAGAGGCAAGAAATCTAAAGCTCTTCCAGGCACGGGTGTACTCAGGCACAGACTCAGGGCAACTACCACCGAAATTAGGGGATAAAACCAGCTACGCCGCCACACTCGGTAATTTGCAACAAAAACTTTCCAATTGAACATAATAAACTCTGAATATTATTTTGGGAGGACATAAAATAATCGGACAAATTATGAGACGGATTTAGAGGATTCTAAGTTGCATTCTTAACTCAAGAACAAATGAGTTGTGATACAGCTAATGCTTACGCAAATCTACCGAATTGTGGGGGACTAGAGATTCCCTCTAGAGATAGGCTTAAACACTAGATATTACTTTCTGGGTGCGTCAGTCTGAACGGGCAAAAGTTTCAGGGTTAGCTGCCAACCCTGCTAACTTACGAAACTCGTGATAAACTGTCGCATAACTGCAACGCCTAGCCGCTTTGAGTTATTACCAAATAGGAAAAATTGCCGTTTTCATCCAAAGCCTTCTTGCTACAATCAATTACTTCGCTATTACCTCGGAAAAATTTTTATGGCTATTTTAGATTCAAAAGGTCGCTTGTTCGGCAAAATCAACCTCTTAGATTTAGGTGCTGCGCTGGTAATTCTGCTAGTGATATTCGGCATCTTTGTCTTTCCTGGAACTTCTGGTTCTGTTGCCCAAGTTGGTGCAAAAACAATACCTATAGAAGTAGACTTAGTAGTTCGTGGCTTGAATGTCCGTGACCCTGAGCAATTATTTAACCAAGGTTTAAAAAAAGGTGGAAAGACTAATGTGATTATCCGCAATCAACCTTATGGGCAGATTGAAATTAAATCCATTCAACAGCTACCTAGAACAGTCAATGTTTTTCAACCTGATGGCAGTGTAAAAGAATTACCAGATCCAAAAACCAACAATTTTAGTACAGATTTGCTTTTAACTCTAGACGGTAAAGCCCAGGTTACTGACAATGGCCCCGTTCTAGGTAACAGTAAAGTTAAAATTGGAATGCCATTTGAGTTGGAAGGCTTTAACTACAACTTCAATGCAACTGTTATTGATATCAGATTAAAAGACAAATAACATTCATCTGCTCATCTTCAAGAAATAGGCTGATAAACCGAAGTTACTCTAATCTAAAAAACTTCGGTTTATCGGATTCATTAATCTAAATTGTAACTAATTAGCAGTTTTCGGTTGAAACATTAAATACGTTCCTCCTAATCCTTCTACAATTGTGCGTGTATTGGCGATCATCATTTTCTGATAAGTATCTGCTTCGCTTCCTGGTTCACCAAGCCCCTCAACATATAACTTTCGATCAGAAATTTTCACTTCAGCAACTTTCGCTACAGATTGAAGTGAATTATCATTAGTTGCCACGTCAGAAAAAATTGTTGAGACTTGAGTTCGTTTAATATTTGCAACCAAATTTTTCATTCGTGTCGCTGTTAAGTTATCGTCAGTACTAATACCTTGTAATCCTCCTGCTAATGGAATACCGTATGCTTTAGCGTAATAGCTCAGTGCATTAGATGTTGTAACTAACTTACGTTCTTTGGCAGGAATACTCGTAATTCTTGACTTAATCCAACTATCTAGCTGAGTAAGTTCATTTGTAATTTTTTTGGTATTGCTGTTATAACTTTCTGCATCACTAGATTCTAATTTTCTCAGATTACTATTAATTACTTCCACCATTCTGATAGCATTTTTGGTATTGTGCCACAGATGAGGATTAATTAAATTCTTGCCGTCTTTCTGAAATTTTTGTGGCTTAGATACCGCAAGTTGCCCAACGGCTATTCTCGGTACAGTGTTTTTAGTGGCTTTAATTAGTTTAATCAGATTTGGTTCTAAATTATAGCCATTATAGAGAATAAGATTAGCTTGCTCAATGGCTCTACGATCTTCCGGCTTTGGTTTGTAAGTATGAGGATCGGCACTAGGATCAATTAAGCAGGTGAGGTTAACTGTATTCCCGGCAACTTGCTTGGTTAAATCACATAGTACACTTGTTGTTGCTACAACTTGAGGAAGGTTCTCATTTACCGGGGTGGTAGTTTGAGTGAATGCAGTTCTTGCAGCTTGATTTCCACACCCAACAAATCCAATTGTCAAAGCAACTAAAATGGCTCGGAAGGAATTAGTTGATGGTAATTTTTTTGACATCCTTACCTTCTACTGGATATAGAGAAAAAGTAATCATTATTAGTAACAATTAGTGAAATACCAGGGATAAGCCTTCAACAAGAAGGTTAAGGGAAGAGGGACAAGCCATCGGCTAGGAAAATTGTATAAGGGAAGAGGAATTAATAGACTCTTTCCTTTCGCAGTTTCCTTATCTCCAAAGTACATCCAGCAATTTGAAGTACTGGCGATGGCGAGGTTTTGCAAGCAAAATGTTAGTGAACTTCACGCGACAGACTGGAAAACTGGTAAAGGTAATAGCACAATAATAAAGGCGATGCTGAGGAGCCTCCAATAAGGAGTGTAGTGTAGTTCTCTTACAGGATGTTGAAGGGGCTATGCCATTGTGCTTAGATGCCGCAAAGGTCGCAAATTGACTAGGATTATCAGGTTAAGGAGTGAAACGTAGTAAAACTGGGGCTTTTTAAGCATACGGGTTGATTTCGCAAACCGAGTCATGAATCTAAGGCAATTGTAGCTGTGGTTTTGCAAGGTGTGGGCATATAGTTGTTACAAAATTGGTGAATTGGCGATTTTTTGGTTCATCCCCAAAAAAAATCTAAAATCTAAAATTCGTAGTCAAGTATATAAAACAATTCTGCAAAGCTGATATTGGTGAAGATAAACAATGGTAATTTTAGTAATCCTCGTTAATACCCTCATTTCGTTGATACTACTCTATGTGGCTTGGCGAGTGTGGCAACTCAAGCAGCAGCTAGCATACATAGCAGATACGTTAACTGTTTATGAAAGTTGTACTCATACAGTATTAAATAAAGCACCCGAAAATATTTATCTCAGTCAGGAGAATATTTATAACTTACGTCAGAAAAATCAAGCGCTAAAAATGCAAATCCAACAAGTACGACAAATTATCAGTCTACTTTTGCAAGGACAGCAAATCTGGCAGCGTTATTTTCGCAGGCTAGAGTTAATATCCAGGAAAAGAATTGTTGCCAAATGAGTTATACCAAGTTCACATGAACATTTATAATTAGGGCTGACACAAGGGTACAAAGATACAGAGGGAAAGGAACCCAGGGAGTTTTGAATCATAAGTAATTAATGGTTTTAATGTTTAATGAATAAAAGCAACATTTTTGGCTGATATTTTGTCAGGATAGATTAACTGAATAAAATCGGTGAGCCTTACAAGGAGAGAAAACACACCTAAAATAGGTGTAAGGAGAGAAACAACAATATGTCTAATAACCGTTCTGGAGTATTTATTGGCGGTTTGATGCTGGGAGCTACCATCGGTGCTTTAACCGGTTTACTTGTGGCTCCACGTACAGGGCGCGAAACGCGTAAAATCTTGAAAAAATCTGCCAATGCTATCCCAGAATTGGCAGAAGATTTATCAACGAGTGTGCAAATCCAAGCAGATCGTCTCTCTGCCAGCGCACTACGAAACTGGGATGAGACTTTAGATCGATTACGGGAAGCGATCGCAGCAGGTGTAGATGCCAGTCAGAAGGAAAGCCAAATCTTACAGAGGCAAACATCACCTGAAGACTCAGATTATCTTCCCCAGCCATTAGAACGCTCATAAATGACATTACCGTGATTGATCCCCTGTTTTGGTTGGGACTCTCCTTACTTCTAGTCGCCACAAGCTTGACTGCGGTTTTAGTGGCGGCAATACCTGCTTTGCAAGAGTTAGCACGCGCTGCTCGCAGTGCAGAAAAGCTATTTGATACACTCTCACGAGAGTTACCGCCTACTCTAGAAGCTATTCGCGTGACTGGTTTAGAAATAACTGACTTAACTGATGATGTTAGTGAAGGTGTCAAAAGTGCCAGTCAAGTAGCCAAACAAGTTGATCAAACCCTCGATAGTGCAAGAATTCAGGCTAAAAATCTGCAAGTAGGTACACGCAGCATCTTTGTTGGCGCGAAAGCTGCTTGGAAAAACTTCACGCGCCCAAAACCGACGAGGCGAAATAGCGATCGCTTGCCAAGCAATGAACAACCACCACTAACGTTGCGAGAACGAGAAGTGCTAAGGCAAGAAAATCGCCGCATAAAAACAGAAGTATACCGCGCTAACGAAGGTTACGACGACGCTGCTAACTGGGAAACCAATTTTGATGACGAAGATTGAATTGGTAATAAGGAATGGGAACTAGGGATTAGGGGCTAAGAAAAGAAACCGGGGAGCAGAGGACAAGGGGGAGAATAATAAATTATCTCTTTCCCCTCTTCTCCCTGCCCCTCTGCCTCTAGTGCCCTATTCTCAAAAACGCTTTGCTTTGATCCCTTAGATTAGAGTAAAGTAAACAAGTGTAAAGAACTATCATTTTTCCTGTACTCTTTTAAAACAACTTGTTCACCTCTACCGTTGATATTTGTATAAAAACGTCCATGCAATCTTGTTTTTGGCGACGAATTCTGCTATCTATTGCAGTCTTTTTTCTGGCTGGGTCAATTTGGGTTATGAATTCTCCCCCAGCATTGGCTTATGACAATCCTGAGTTACTCCCTGACACCTTTACCCCAGTTGTAGACTTAGCTAAATCTCTGCCTGTGCTGCAAGAAGAAAAGCTTGTCAAAGATTTAGAACAGTTTGAAGCCGATACAGGCTGGAAACTGCGAGTATTGACCCAGTATGACCGCACTCCAGGCCGGGCAGTTATAAAATATTGGGGTTTGGATGACAAAAGCATTTTACTAGTTGCCGATTCTCGTGGCGGTAACATCCTCAGTTTTAGCGTCGGCGATGCTGTCTATGAACTTTTACCCAGGACATTCTGGATAGAACTGCAAACTCGCTTCGGTAATTTGTACTTTGTGCGCGAACAAGGCGAAGACCAAGCCATTCTGCAAGCTTTAGAATCTGTTAAAGGCTGTTTGCTCAAAGGTGGTTGCAATGTTGTTCCCGGATTACCACGAGAGCAATGGATTCTCACCTTGATTACCTCAGTTATTGGTGGGATAATTTGTGGATTTGCAGCTCAACCCCGCGAGAAAGGACAAGTTTTTGCTTGGCAATGGGCTTTAATTTTCTCACCTTTATGGGGAATTTTATTTATTGCCTTTGGTATTGGGCCAGTGGTGACACGTACAAGCGATTGGCTACCTCTAGTTCGCAATATCTCTGGCTTTATTATCGGTGTCTTGGTTGCCTACTTATCTCCTGTTTTCAGCCGACCTTCTTCTAATAATGAGTTATAAGTGCTGAGTTAGGAGTTATGAGTTTTTAATTAACTCCTAACTCCTAACTTCTAAATCCCTGAAGCTGATAAGCTGAAAGCTAATATTTAAGAAGCTTAAGAAAAATGGAATGGCACTTAACTGATGCTCAAAGTTTAGCAATCATTGATAATGAAATTGAAAATCATGTCTTTTCACCCGCAGAATATGAGATTGTGCGTCGGGTAATATACTCTACAGCTGACTTTGAGTATAAGTCTTTGATTCGTTTCTCTGAGCGTGCCTTACAAGCAGGAGCAGCAGCACTAGCCGCACGTACCACGATTGTGGTAGATGTGCCGATGGTGCAAGTAGGTATTGCATCTGAGATTCAAAACACCTTTGCTAATCCGGTGTATTGCAGCATGGAAGCTCTGACACGCCCTCAAAAAGAAAAAACTCGGGCAGCATGGGGAATCGAAACCTTAGCAAAGCGTTATCCAGAGGGCATTTTTGTGATTGGTCAAGCACAAACAGCACTAACAGCACTAGTTGATTTAATTGAGGCTGAGGAAATTAGACCTGCTTTGATAATTGCGACTCCAGTAGGATTTGTCAATGTTGATGAAGCAAAAAGGCGTTTACAAGACTCCTTAGTGCCCCATATTACAATTGAGAGTCGCAAAGGTAATGCAGTTGTAGCAGCTGCGATCGTTGATGGATTGGTAGACTTGGCTTGGCAAGCTTATGGACAAGATGGAAATCGAGGGAGCTAGGAAAGTCGACTCTATTATATTTTCTATTCAAAAGAGCATTCAAAATCACTGAATATCCTGATATTTTTGTTAAGTAGTCCCGAACAAGGAGCCGTTTCTTGTGGTAATTACAAGTTTAAACTTAAGTGCATACTTTGCAATTCCCTTAGTATTGAGTTTTTTAGCTAAGGGAGAAAATATAAAAGTATCTTTAGTTGAAAACGTCCATCAAGTATCTACTAACAAGGAAATGATCTTATCCAGTCGCCAGCTAATCAGCACTAAGACGACACCCAAAACATACTACGTTAGTGGTACTGGAAACGACAAAAATAGCGGACTCTCTAATTCATCCCCCTTTAGGACAATTCAAAAGGCAGCAAATCTAACCAAGCCTGGGGACACCGTACTGATTATGAACGGAGTGTACAGGAATGCAAGCCCAAATGGGCAGGTAATATCTATTACTCGCTCTGGAAAAGCAAACGTATGGATTAAGTTTAAAGCATATCCTGGGCATCGTCCGAAAATTAAGCACAATGGATGGAATGGAATTTTGATTCACAATGGAGCGTCATATATTGAGATAAATGGGCTTGAAGTCATAGGGAACAATGACAATGTAACCCTAGATTATGCAATGAGTCAGAAAACTAACAAACAAAACCCCCTGACTAATGGAAACTGTATCAACGTAGATGGACGAAAAAATGGTCATACTCACCATATACGTATTGTCAACAACAAAGTACACAAGTGTGGAGGAGCAGGCATTTCAGCTATTGAATCAGACTACGTGACAATAAATAATAACGTAGTGTTTGATAATGCTTGGTACAGCGTTTATGGTTGCAGTGGCATTTCCATGTTGAGCAATTGGAATTTTGACAGCAATCGGGGATACAAGATGTTTGTAACCAACAACAAGACCTATAACAATCGTATGTTCATCCCTTGGATTGCAGTCGGAAAGATCACAGATGGTAATGGCATTATTATCGATACATCAAGAAATAATCAAAATAACTCCAAGTTGGGTGCATATAAAGGACGAACTTTAGTTAAAAACAATCTTACATTTAATAATGGTGGTTCAGGTATTCATACATTTTTAAGCGATCATATTGATATTGTAAATAATACTGCTGTTTTAAATAATCAAAGTCCCGAAATTAAAGATGGGCAAATATTTGCTAATGTATCATCTGATGTCAGAATTTTAAGGAACATTCTTTACGCTTATCCTGGCAAAGCTGTTAATAGTAATAATAAAAATAAAAACGTTATTTACGATTACAATATATACCTTAATAGTTTTAAGGTAAATGTTAAGGGAACTCACGATATTGTTGCAGACTCACAGTTTTTAAAAAAGTATCCCACTCTAGAAAAAATATCTGGCAATTGGAAACGGCGGCTAGATAAACAAAATCCACCTATGCAAACTTATACAGAGCCTGATTTGCTAGGTTTTGCTTGTGGATCTGTTACCTATCGTTCAAAAGGGAAAATGATTAAAGTGGGATGCTCTCGTTAGCAAACGGATTAAATAATCCCACCTCCTTCAGCAATTTTTTGATTGAAAGATTTAAAATTCAAAAAGATTTAAAGCCCCCGAATTTAAACGCGAGAAAAATTTAAAAATTATTTATTCAAGCCTTCGCATCGACGGTATGGGGTCAATCTAAAATCCAAAATTGTTTGACTTCTTTTTCAATCCTCGTCTCTACGACGGCGACGACGCGGTTTTTGTTGTTGGTCTTCACGCAAGCGACGACCGACTTCGTTAAAGAAATCCCGCCGTAGATAAGGATAATCGCTAATCCATAGGTCACGACTGGGAATGTATATATCGCTGAATTGTTCAATACTGCTTAAATCTGCACGATTTGACAGCACTACCATTTCGGCAATTTGACCGCGAGTAATAACTTTGTGAGCAGGACGTAATGGTGCTACAAACTCAATGGTAAATCCTGTTTCATCACCCACCTCTAAGTTAATTTGTTTTTCTCGGTTTTCCACAATTACCAGTTCGCCTTTGCTGTTGACTGTTTCTTGTTTCCCCATCAACTGGTCTGTGATCCACCAATCTAGGACTCGACCACGGAAAAAGCCGCCATACTTATAACGGCGGCATTGCAAATTTCGCATACTTGCTTGAAACACTGGATACCACAGCCAGAAAAAAGCGCTAACTACCCCCAGCACAAATACTATTGAAGCAAACTCAAGTTTAAAAATGACTGTCACAAGCAATAGAACAACTATCGCAACTACAGAAATTAACAGCCGTTGCAAAAAATTTGAAAACTTCCCCCAATAGTACTTGTACTGCAAACCAGTGGCAATTAGGGGGATAACTTGTTCCAATTTCTGGCGAGTCAGTGGTACTAACATGAGTGCTGAGTGATGAATGCTAAATAGTGTATTTAAAGTCTAAAGTATCTTTTCTAATCCATATACTAACGACTTTAGCGCTAAGACTTTGCGAATCGCTAGTAGCACTCCTGGCATATAGCAAGCGCGATCGCTTGTATCATGTCTTAAAGTATAAATCTGTCCTGCTGCGCCAAAAATAACTTCTTGATGAGCAATCAGTCCTGGCAAGCGGACGCTATGAATTCTAATCCCTTCATCTGCTATACTACCCCTCGCCCCTGGTAATTTCTCCGTCTCTTCTACAAGAGCAGGGTTAAAAGTTTTACCCAATTCTCCTAGTAACTGCGCTGTTTGAATGGCAGTACCACTGGGAGCATCAGCTTTTTGGTTGTGATGCAGTTCGATAATTTCTACATGGTCAAAGTATTTGGAGGCTGCGATCGCAGCTTGTTGTAACAGCACCATCCCAATGGAAAAATTAGGAATAATTAGACAACCAGTGCTAGCTTTGTCGGCAAAATCTGCCAAGTCTTGAATTTGTTCTGGACTTAACCCAGTAGTGCCGACTACTGGACGAATACCGTAGGCGATCGCACTACGAATATTGTCATAAACTGAATCGGGATGAGTAAAGTCTACAATTACCCCTGGAGGAGACTGTCTGTCGCCAGCCACATACCCCAACATCGGTTCTAATTGATTGGTAATTGGCACTTCTAGGGGTTCGCTTAAACCCGCTAATTCTCCAGCGTCTTTATCTTGATGTTCCAAACTGTGGTCAATTGCACCCACTAGGTTTAAGTCTGGCGCTTGTGCCACCGCTTTAATCACCTCACGGCCCATTTTACCAGCAGCACCGTTGACAATAACCGGGATAGGAGCTTGATTTGTCATAGGTCGAGAAATACTTTTTGAGCTAACAAAGGAATTGTAAAGACTTTGGTGATCTAGTAGCTAGCTTGTCAAATCTCTGGCTTAATTCCGACTACCTTGATTGATGCAGCTAATTCCTCAGTTTTCTCACTCTAAAGCAAATCGGTTCTCATTTTCATCCCACTATCTTAGCCAGTAACCCGTTTTATTTTGCCTATTTCGTTTACCGTATCTCTAAAAAAATCCTATACTCTGACTGATAAGCTTTTCTTATGAAAGCTATCAGATTTTTTTTGTCAAGCTTAGTTGACTATTTGTAATATTTAGGCTAAATTTATTTACATAACTTAACTAAAACTAAACTTAACTACCTAACTGGTATTAGCTAATAAAAACAGATTTCGGTATCACTATATCTCATCGACATTTGGACTTCTCCCATCTACCTCGGCTATCAAGTCGGGGTTTTTTGTCTACCGTTCGCCTAATAGAGAATTAATTTGATGAAATAAGGGATATGTAAAGAAACACGCTTTCCACAAACAAGCGATCGCTATGGCATTCCCAAATATCATCAAAAAAATTTTTACAAGAAGCTACAGAAATTCTGCCCTAATACCGAGTCGAAGGGTTATTTGGTTTCGAGCATGAATGCTATTACGCGAATAGTGAGTTACTAACCTCGTTGAAAACCCTTTGCTAGCTTTGCTTGCCCTTTACCCTTTGGTTTAGATTTGTTAACTTCTCCTAAAGCTTCCTGAAATAAGTTATGCAAATGTATGGGTACACTGGCAATATCCGGTAGCTCTGGCTCAATCGGTTTATGGTATTCTTGCAAAAGCATATCCAAGTCGCTTTCAAGGTGAAAGTCTGGACGTTGCAGAACTATTTGCAAAACATTTTCTAATTGAGTTGGATATTGTTGCGCTAATCGATGCCAAATGAAGGCATTAATACTTTTATCTTCGAGATAGTAGCGAACTAGTTTTTCGGCCCCTTGAACACTTTGCCAGTCTTCTGCTGATAATATTGCTTGTACCTTACTATATGTTGGTAAAAACATTTGTCCCCAACGGGGATGAGAAAGAGCCGTTACCTGTTCTGCTTTCTTGAGTTCAGCAGGTAAATCAACCTTTGGCATAACCATTTTGCTATTGCCGCCTTTGCTGTTCAACATCTGAGAGACTACGTTAGAATCAGCGCCAAACTCTTGTGCTGCTGCTTTGATTTCCTCGTCTCCAATGCCAGCTGCTTCTGCCACTTCTGCCAAGGATTTGGAAGTATCAATTCCTGCGGCTGCGAAGGTTTTTTCAGTAATTATTTCTTGAAATTCCGCTATCTTTTTATTAAGTTGGTATCCAGGTAGGGTGATTTCATCAGTGCCAAAAAAGTCTACAAACTGCTGATGATACTGTTCTACTGATTGCCAAGCTTCTTCTAGCAAGTCTGGAGCATCACTGTAAAGATTACTTTTATAGTTTTCTTTGAAATTGCCAATTGCTACAGCAAGTTTTGGTTTCCCTAATTTACCCATTATTGTGTAGGGGCCAGAAAACATCCAGTAGCTGTCGGTAACAGGAGAAATGCGAGTTAGTAAAATTTCTCCTATTTTCAACCGAGATATTGCCTGTAATGTTTGGGTATTGTTAGGCTTGACGACGTAGCATTTATCGGTCAACCAGTTAGTCAATTCAAAGCCATCAGGTAGGATGTTAGTAATGGCAAATAAACCAATAAAACTATGATGCCAGCTTTTGATCAGATTGCGATCGCTCTCTTCTAAATCTGGATGGCTTTCGATAAACAACTCTAATGGAGACTTATCACCGATTTTCCCTGCTGTTACAAAGCTATCAATGATTAAGTCTTGCTGTGTACTGTCCCCACTTCCACGGCGCAACTGTGCTGCTGCATAAGTTTCCAGTGCTTGTGCCAGTTCGCCTTCAGCATCAAGGACAAAATCAACTAAGGCTTGTTTTAATTCGTGCGATCGTTCTAATATAACATCCACAAGTTAATCTCTCGGTGCAACAGATGTAGATTATAGCGTTTGAAAGAATTACAGCATCTAGCAATAGCTAGATTTATGGTTGCCTGTACTTAGCAGATTTTACCCAACTCCTAGCTGTGAGCGAAAGAGGGATTATCCCTTTTAATCTTGTTTTCACGTATGACCGTTTTTACTATTAAAGAATTACTTTGTACCCTAACGATTGATGAGCGTTGCAGCGTGATGCTAGAGTTTGAAGACGCTTGCCAAGACTTATTTGCTCAACTGGTGGGAGATGCGCCGCAGTGGATTGAATGGATGGCGTGAGAAAGTTGAGTTTATTTCACATTATCCAAGTTAGACAACAAAATCCTTAACAATCTGATACTACGATTCTTAATCACAGAGATTGGCTCTCCGGTAAAATAGCTAAAGCTATCGCTCAAAAATTGCCCAAGTCAATTAGATGAAAGTTGGACAAAAAGTCACAGTCAATCCCCAAAGCTTAGACTCTAGTAGTTCGCCAAGTGAACTTGGCGGGGTAAAGGGGAAGGGGGAAGGGGTAAAAGGTTTAAATCCCTTACCTTTTCCCTTTCCCCTTTACCCAGTCCTCACTTAGCATTTTTGGGTTGGCAGACTAACTAGGGTGGTCAGTCCTTTTGTCTAATGGTAGAAAAGATGGAAACCAAAATTGCCTACGAGCGATTGCTCATGGGCACCCCTTGCAAATGAGGGAATCTAAAGAAGTTGTTACCCTAAGTTAGTGAAATCCCATAGACTAAGGGTATTGGCTTGTACCCCAATTAGTGTGGCTAACAGTTCACCATCCTGTTTACTGACCAGAGTATTGCTGGTATCAGTTCCAATGCCTTGGGTAATGGTGAGCTGTTCAAAGGTCAAACCATTCAATAGACCTAGATAATCGCTACCAACTGTAAAGTTGAAAATAGTGTCACTTCCAGACTCGCTTGCCAGCACAAACATATCACGACCGCTACCGCCGTATAATGTATCTTCACCTGTTCCACCATTCAGGATGTTGTCCCCGCCACCTGTAAGATAGTCGTTGCCACCCCTGTTGTAGATTGGCTCCAAGAGATAATTATCTCCATCCGGCTGCGGGATATCGGCGTAAAGCAGATCGTTGCCAGCACCACCCTCTAGTGAGTTATTACCAGCACCGCCGTAGAGTTGGTCGTCACCGTCATTACCAAAGAGATAATCATCTCCGTCCTGCCCTTGCAGAATATCGGCATCATCGCCACCCTGAAGATTATCATTACCACTGCCTCCAGCAAGAGTGTCGTTACCTTCTTGACCAAAGAGTTGGTCGTCACCATCGCCACCATTGAGTTGGTCATCGCCCAATCCACCTTCTAGATAATCATTATCAGTGCCACCGTCAAGAATATCGTTGCCATCGCCGCTGTAGAGTTGGTCGTTGCCGAATCCAGCTATGAGTTGGTCATTACCGTTTCCACTTTCTAGATAATCATCGCCAGTACCTGCATCAAGAATGTCGTTCCCTACTTGACCAGAGAGTAGATCATTGCCATCGCCTCCCAAGAGATTGTCATCACCGACTCCACCATATATGTTGTCATTATCAGCACCGCCATTGAGGGTATCACTACCGTTTTGACCGTAGAGGAAATCATTACCGTTGCCCCCGATCAGTTGGTCATTGCCGTTTCCACCTTCAAGGTAATCATTGCCAACACTGCCATCAAGGGTATCATCGCCGTCTCGACCATATAGTTGGTCATTGCCGTCGCCACCATCTAATTGATCAGCGCCAGAGCCACCATCTAAGTAGTCATTGCCAGTCTGCCCTAGTAGCTTATCAGCATCATCACCCCCATAAAGGAAATCCTCGCCGATGCCACCATCGAGATAGTCACGCCCTTGCTGCCCGAAGAGTTGGTCATCACCCGTACCCCCTTCAAGGCGGTCATCGTCATTGCCGCCATCAAGATAGTCCTGACCTGCTTGACCGTAAAGGCGATCGCTACCATCTCTGCCATAGAGATAGTCATCTTCGGTACCACCATCGAGGAAGTCAGCGCCAATGCCACCATCTAGGATATCGTAGCCTTGCTGACCGTAGAGGCGATCGTTACCTTCATTACCATTGAGTTCGTCATTGTCTAACCCACCATCCAGGTAGTCATCGCCAGTGTTGCCGTTAAGTAGGTCGTCACCAGCTTGACCGTAAAGGCGATCGCTACCTTCGTTACCATTGAGTAGGTCATCGCCCAATCCACCATCGAGGTAGTCATCACCGGCTTGCCCTAAAAGGGTATCCGTCCCAGTAGCTCCATAGAGAGCGTCATTTCCTGCTCCACCATCGAGGTTATCATCACCAGCTTGACCGTAAAGTTGATCGTTACCGTCATCACCATAAAGTAGGTCGTTATTGTCACCTCCATCTAGCAGGTCATTATCTAACCCGCCATTTAGGGTATCTTTACCGACTTGACCGTAGAGGCGATCGTTGCCTTCATTGCCATTGAGTTCGTCATTGTCTAAGAGCTTGTCATGTAACAACCTTGCCTCTTTTGAGCTAGAAATGCCTTCTCAGTAAGCTTTCTAGATAATAAATTGTAAAAGTTGTTTCTTGACAGGCTCTAACCCACCATCCAGCAGGTCATTACCTAACCCGCCATTTAGGGTGTCTTTATGAGCCAGCGCTGGCTTGTTCTACAGCGAGTTAATCTCCCAAGTTGGCTCTTCTGTTGGGGTGGCTGATGGTGAGCCTTATTGGAATAGCTATCTGGGGCAGTGGCAGGTTTGGGTTAACTTTGCCACGGGGTGTACGTCTGTAGTGTGCGATTGGCTAGTGGCGGTGTAGGTCAAAGTAGTTCACTGTTCCATCAAAACTGTTACTTTTCGTCGGTTATTGTGCAGATTCTGAGTTCGGGGCAAATAATCCCTCTTGCTTTGCCATTGAAAAAAACAATTGTGTGTTCGTTCTCTTCTGAGTCGCTTAAAGTAACCTCGCAAGGTTTGTTTTAGCCCAAGATTGAACCTGAACCAACTTCCCACTGATGTTTGAGCAATTCCTGGTAAGTCTTTTCCCTTATCATCATCTGCTTATACAGCACCTGCAAAAACTCTTGAGCTTGTTCACGGGACATCTGCTGCACAAGATCCGCGAAAGTTCTCAGGCTAAATTCTTGTTCTAAAGATAATTCAATGGGTTGGTTCATAGCTTTTATTTGAGTTTGCTAAGTTAAGCAAATATTGTTTTATATAAATAAATGTTACGATAGCTTTACAAAAGATGAAGGGGTGTAAACCGTACCGACGTAGGTTATAAATACCGTCTCTGCTGCTGAAAACCTTGATATAACTCCATTGTGCCAACCCAAGTAAAAACTTAAGTTCTAAAGTTTTTTACTAAGAGGTTTTTAAAAGCATTTTTCGCCTACGCTCTTGAAGAAGATGGGCAATAGAATTGCAAGAGTGGTGAGTGTTGCGGCGTGATGCTGGAGTTTGAGGATTGCTTACCCCAAAAAGTTTGCTCAACTGCTTGTCGATGCCCCGCAGTGGACTGAATAGATGGCGTGAGAAAGTTGGGCACAGAAAGCGATCGCTAAAAGGTCAGTTCCTCCCAAGTAAAAAGAACTAACTCTTATCCAGCATCCAGGGATTATTAACTATGGGGGGTGTCTATGAGCCTCACCAAAATTCTAGTCGCACACCAACGTCAGATAGCATATCCAGAACTCGTAGCGGTACACAGTGTAAACATTCTATTCAGGCATTTTCTACCACGGTTCCTTGGTGATACACAATCTTCCAACCCTGCGGTGTCTGTCGCCAGATCGTTGAGCGTCGGGTAATGCGAGTACCCTGAATCAGAGTATAGGTTACAAGGTAGTTTTCGGCGGCAATCTCAATGCAATGGAAGTCACGAGTCTGCCATGTGTCCTCCTCTGGGCTGGCATAACGCTTCTCCATCTCATCCAACACATACTGCCGACTGTAACGCCGACCCGACGCACCCACTTCCCAAAATGTACTTTCCGTCATCTGCTCAAAGTCAGCACGTGTCCTCCCCAACTCTGGACGATGAAAAATCGGTTCCCGTTGTATAAGTTCGTTCAAAACATTTAGTATCTTTGGATCTGTGACTAAATTCGGTTCCATATTCTTCGACACAATATCACAGTCAATACCCCCTAATATTAAATGGGGCGGCTCAAAGTCGTTTGAACTTTTTCTGGAGAAATCTCAATGACCATTTCAATGTACCAAGCTTTAATACCCGTGTCTATTCGCACACTGAATAACCTTGCAAATATTCTTGAAAAAGGTGCTGCTTATGCTGAAACTAAAAAAATAGATCCTTCTGTGTTGATTAATAGTCGTCTCTCCCCAGATATGTTTCCATTATCAAAACAAGTGCAAATTGCCTCTGATATAGTAAATAGAGGTGCCGCACGGTTAGCAGGAATAGAACCACCTAAATTCGAGGACAATGAAACTACATTTCCTCAGCTTATTGACCGCATTCAAAAAACTATCTCTCATTTAAATACTTTTAAACCTGAGCAAATTGACGGTTCAGAAGAGAAAGAAATTACCCTACAGATGCGTGACAATACTCTCTCTTTTCAAGGAATGCCATTTCTCCTATATTTTGTTTTACCAAACCTTTATTTCCATGTCACAACAGCGTATGACATTCTTAGGCACTGCGGTGTAGAACTTGGTAAAGGAGACTTTCTTGGTCAGCCTTAATCAGAGCAATATCTAACGCAATGAGCAAAAGTTTGTTGCGCCATCTGCTATTGTGGAAGTTCACCCGATGATGAGCGTGATTCGATTCTCGGGCAGTGCTTAAATCGGGATGAAGTATTTCAAAGTGAGTCGGTGTCAGTCACGGTTGGTGGGGGTGTAGGTCACATCCTCATAAAGCTCCCCAATTAATAATTACAGGGATGATCGCTGCATTGGTTAGGAATTTGTCAAACCTGCGTGCTGTGAGGGGTTTAATGCCATGAAACCTTAAAATGAGAATTGGCGATCGCTAGATATTTACCACTACCAACATTTTTATGGGGGTGGATGCAGTCCCGCCGAGGTCAAAAGTCGACGCAAGTTAACGACTCCAACCCGATTTAATTGCAGAGCTGACACTGTTGCTCGACCACAGGGAGTTTTACCAATAACCTGTGTAGAATCATCGTTCCAGCTAAAATGCTCTAACCAAAGCTGCTGACGAGGATGAAACAGTGCCACCTCAAGTTTTGTTTCTGGATCGCAATGGCTGGTTTTGGTAGCTCAATCAGTGGATTGACTTAGCAGGGGCTACCGCAGGCCAGCTTTTACGCTCTTTACGCGATAAAGCTCATCAATGGTGCTACTTCCTGGATCATCCTGAAATTCCTCCTGATAATAATCAGGCCGAACGTTCGCTGCGTTTGGCTGTGACAAAACGCAAGATTAGTGGTGGTTCCCGTTCTATGGAGCGGTTTCAACACACTGCTAATTTACTGACGGTGGTGCAGACTTGTCGCCGTCAAGGTAGGTCTGTACTTGATTTTTTTGCACAGTCTCTAATAGCTGATTCTAGTAAATCTCTGTCTCGCCCTTCTTTACTTCCTCAATATTAGACCTGAATCCTTACAATTTCTCGAGATATCTATTCTGTATTTCACTCAACGGAGAACCACTGTATTGCTATTCCAGAAGTAACTGTAGAAAGTAAAATTATCTTTCAGAGGTTCGTGGTTTTCAGATCCCCGACTTCTTCAATAAGTCGGGGATTATCGCAGCCCCGCAAAATTAATGGGACAGACCACTAGTAGCATGAGTACTTTATTCTTTGGAAGCCTTTTATGCTGGGACTTGATCTTTTTCTTGCCGCATCCAGAAACGATGTTGAGCGATCGCTTCAATAAATGATTTGGTGAACTCGTTGAGAGCAAAAATGGTTTTGGCGGTTACGACTCCTTGATCGTTTTGGATTGAGCTATCAGAAATTTTTACCCCTTTAATATCCGAGTTTTTCAGCAACTTTACTCCCTCAAAAGTCGCTGCAATTGGTTTGCAGTGCTTAAACGCTTCGTTAATAAAGTGAATTGCATCTCCTTGCATCTGCAAAGCTGCGCTGCTCTCAGCGCCGCCGGGAACGTAGATCGCATCAAACAGCACCGAAGCACTTGTCAAGAAGGTTTTATCAACCATTATTTCTTCACCTTCCGCGCTCTTAATCATACCCTTAAATTTCGATACGATTTCCGCTTGGACTCCAGCCTTTTTCAATGCTGTTTTAATTGCCATTACATCCTCGCCATTCACCCCATCAGCTGCTAGAATTGCCACTTTACGACCTTTGGCAGTTTTGGTAGTGTTTTCTTGACTGAGGGCAGCAGAGCTTTTGCCGTGGTTCTCACTCACCGATTGCGTAGGTGCGGGGATGCCAATGCCCATTGCGACTTTTTTGGCTAACTCGTGATCTACATGATTCAACAAATTTACCATGCGTTCGCGCACACCTTGATCTTCCACTTTGCCAAGCTCGAAATGAGCCGCTTGCACGATACAGCACTTCCGGCTGTTATGAGGTACAGTAGCAGCAATTAGCAAACCAGTTTCTTAAATGTTGAGGATTTATTAAGTCGAGTGCAACTGATA
>NZ_JBALEQ010000072.1:0-17550 GCF_036917775.1 Nostoc sp. | reverse complement strand
CCGTAGGCGAGGCAGTTTTCATCCATGCCTCTTAATCTACCACCTCAGTAACCCATTTTTGACTGTAGCGTTTCTTATCGTGTGAACGGTTACAATTCAAGTAGGTCGATTTTTTCACCATCAAATATCATCAATATTGGGCGATTTCCATAAGCACAAGCCTGATCCATACGACCACAAAGGCTAGGAGTGGTTCTTTCTCCTTTGTAGGCAAACTCCATTTCTGAACGAATTGTCATCTTCAAGTCATACAGACGATTAAAAGACCGAGCAATCAGAACGCAAAAAGCAGCACTCGAAGATAATCCCTTTTGGATGGGTAAGTCGGTTAGATAATTATCAACCTCAAGTCCGCCAACACCATAGTTTACCAACAGATATTCAGATATATCAACAATTTCTCCTCAAGTGGTTGCAGATTGCAAAAACTCTAGGTCAACAAGTTGTAATTGGTGGATTGTCAACAGGTGGAACTTTAGCTGCTTGGTTAGCTTTAGAGCATCCCCAGGAGATTGACAGCACTTTATTATTCACCCCTTATTTAGCTAGCCGTTACTCACTATTAGATCAACTTATCAAAATCCTACCAATTTACTTTGAATGGTTTAACAAAGACGCATCTGGCAATTTTGGTTATAAAGGTTTTTGTCTCAAGTCATTACGGATATTTCTTCAGTTGGCAAAGGAAGTTTCAGAAAAGGCTCAAGGCTGTGTTTCCGCTCCTATTTTAATGGTCTGTAGTGAAGCAGATCGCGCTGTTAACCTTTCTAAACAACAAGATTTTTTCCGAAAGGTAGTTAAACAGCAACCGAAATCCTGGTATTACTGTTTCGATGATTCGCTTCACATTGAACACCGAATGATGACAAAATTGGAAGACAATGATTATGAGGAGCTTGTAATTACTCTTGCGAAAGCATTTGTTGAGAGTGATTTGACTTGGGTAGAGTTTAAGCAAATGGCAAAGCTGATAGTGTAGGGACAAACCTATGACCAAATCATGCTCAAACTCAACTTTGATGGACAAGTTTCTCAACAGCTAGCTGCAATGATGACTCAAGCTTTTGGCTGTGAGCATCTCAACTGCATCGATCCAGATTCCTAAACCCACGGTCTTCCTTGAAATGCCCAATTTGGCAGCAATTGAACGTACTCTGTAAAGCCATCGCTGTTTCTTATTCTTACTTCCTTGCGGGTTATACTATGGCACGTTTGCAATGCCCTGGTGCAAAAGAACTAACTACAATTACTGGTAGCTTTGCAGATATCCAGCCAGGACAAACGTTGCGATTAACTGGTTTTTGGCGCGAACATCCCCAGTATGGTTTGCAGTTTCAAGTTGTAATTATAAGGAAACATTGATTTTTGAGCTTGCCAATCAGAGAATTAAGATTAAGCTGAGTGGGCTAACCTTGAGGCACATTTGCAGAATTATATCCTCTGTATAAAAGCCAATATTTAACGATTTCTGTTTGTTGCGAGGGTGAGTTTTTCTATTAGTTGATTTTTCAAGCTTTCAAAATAATTAACACTATCTTCAAGTTCAGACGCTTTTGCATCAATTCGCGTCTCGAACCGCGCGCGTTTTTTGAGGGAAGCAGAGGCAGGTGGAGGACTCTTTTGAGGTAAGGTGGCCTTAGTGGTGCAGAAAAGTCCTGAAGGCTTGATATAGGGGGAATTTTACTGAGACAAGGGTGACAGAGAGGGGGAAGACATGGGATGCTCAAGTTTCCACACAAAAACTACCTATGTCAGTCCCCCATCTTCATCGTCAACTGCTTGTCTCTTCTAAGTCAATGGATTTGTCCCCAAGACCAACGACATCTGCAAGTATTTTGTGAGAATGTCGCCGCCATGTTGCAAGCTCAAAGCGCCTGTCTGAGCCACTGGTTGCCCTATCTGAGTCATCGGGACTGCACAGCCCGCAGCCACATGGAGCGCAAAAACAACTTTGTCCATAATCCCAAAATCACTGCCGAGACCTTCTATTTTCCTATGTTGCAGCAGTTTTTAAACTCCTGGGCGGGCATGGCGATGACACTGACACTCGATACCAGTATGTTGTGGGATCAATATTGCTTAATTGAAATCTGTTTAGTTTGGGGTGGACGCTCTATTCCACTTGGTCAAACAGTATTGGAGCATGGCAGTGCCACCGTGGGCTTTGAGAATTACTGCCCCGTGTTAGAAACAACGTTAAGGCTGCTCCCGCCAGAATGTCAGGTAACGTTGTTAGCAGATCGAGGATTTGAACATGGTGCATTGATCCGGTGGTTACGGGAGCATCAATGGTCGTGGTCTATCCGAGCGAAATCGGACTTGAACATTACCCTCTCCAATGGTCAAACGGCTGCGGTTGCGGACTTACTTCCCCCTCAAGGAGAAGCTTATCTGTTTCGAGAAGTCAACGTTTTGCAGGACATTGAGTGTCATCTCGCCACCGCTCATTTAGTGCTGGCGGGTGAACCGTGGGCTGTCCTCTCCGATGTGCCGCCGTCCTTGCAGACTTTTGAGGTCTATGGTCAGCGATTTGGTGGCATTGAGCCACATTTCAAGGATTATAAGTCCGCCGCTTTTGAACTCATCCGCTCCCACTTGGGCCATCCTCAAGCGCTGAATTGTTTGTTGATGCTGCTAGCTGCTGCCACCTTGATTGCTATTGCTGTTGCGGTGGTGGTGGTCTGTGAAGGTCGGCGCAAAATGCTGGATTGGCTAAGCCTTCGGGGATTGAGTTTCTTGCAATTGGGATTACGCGAGATTAAACGCTTGTGTTATCAACATCTCCCCATTCCCACCTTAGCCACCTTACCTCAAAAGAGTCCTCCACCTGCCTCTGCTTCCCTCAAAAAACGCGCGCGGTTCGAGACGCGAATTGAGTTCTCGCGTGTCACGGTTTTCTCAACTTGAGGCTCCAGAAAGTTTTCTGCACCACTAAGTATTTGAGCATCCACATCCGCTTGGCTCTTTCTTTTGACTCGGCATCTAAAACTCCAATTTAGTTTTTGACAATATACCCCTGACTGTCTTATCGGTATATAAGAATAGATTTGAAAGCTTGAATCCTACCAAAATCGTTAATCGATACAGCACTTCCGGCAGCTATGAGGTACATCCTAAAATCTGAAAGCTTTGATAGGAGAGGGCAAGGAGAAAAACTGTATTGCATAATAGCCAGAAGCGCTGTAACTATACTTGCCCCTCAAGAATTTGAGCCAATTCACGACGGCTGCGATTTGCTTCTGACCAAAAAGCTACACCAAATATAATCAGCATCAATATAGGCATTCCTACAAATAGTGCAACCATATAATTAGGCATAGCCCCTGTCAACGCTATAGGAATGACTGCACCATACCAGAGTAAAAACCAGAATCCTAAAAATGCCATCACAAAAGGATGTATCCTCATTTGTACATGAATCAAGGTTTGGTGAGATTCTACTTCAAAGCGTCCTCGAATCACTGGTAAAAACGAGTTCCGATAGTGAATTATGCGACTGATTTGAAACCCTGATTCCGAAATAGTTCCTTGATAAGGGAGGTGTTTCTTAGAGAATCTAAATACTTTTGTCGGTTCAACTTGTGCATTCAGCCGTTCCAGGACTATAGGCAGGGCATCAGGTGTCAAAATCGTAAAGCTATCGTCGGGTAATACTTTCATCTTGATTGAGGTTGCTGACTAACAATAAAACCTCGATAATTTGTAATATGAATCCTCTTAGTTTATTTAACACAGGGTCTTGTTTTCAGTTTTCCCTCAGCAGTAGCTTTTCTAACACAAAAACTCCCAAACCGAATCTTCGCAACAGATTTCCCATCAACACGCCACTCATCACCCCAATAGCCCACATTTCCAGGATTTTCAGCAATCACCCGTGAAAATCGATTGCTCTTAGGCGATGAACTAAAACTCGCTTTCAAAGCGATCACTTAGAACAGGGAGTACACTCCTACTATGTCATTTGACAACATCATTGCTTTTGGGTACTTACATCCATAGTACCAAGTTCGCCCATCTAACCAAAGGTGACAGAAATACCACACCAGGTTGAGGGTTCCAGACACCATCGTGTTCTGTAGTAAAAGTCCAGCCTGAAGCCCCGCAGAGTACTAGACCATCAAAAGTAGTTAGTGGGTCACTTCGTGGATATAAGTCTAAGTTAATACCGTAATATTCGGAAATCTTGTAGTATTGTGATATGTCTTGTACTTCAAACAGAGTGTGCGCTTGAATTTGGGGCGTTATCGCTTGCAAAAGTTCTTCAGCTTCCTTAAGACTTGACACTTCGGCGTACAAAAGTAGAAAAAATGTACTGTATTTCATGCAATACCTGAGAACCAGATTTTATATCTAGTCAATAAGCAAAATTCCACACTTTGTGCGATCGCACATATTGGTCATCGGGGTTGGGTGCGCTGGGATGTTAACTCGCAAAACCCAATGCACCAACAATAAGCTTGGTCTAATTGGGCTTTTACACCCTTACCGATTCAAACATCAACATTTATTTATTCTATCTGTCTAGCAGCTTTCTCCCACAACTTAGCCGTAATCTTATCTTGTCAATGATTTCGGAGATTTCCCGCTTTTTTGTGAGATATTTGCTCTAACATCTCTAAAATGGCAGCTAATGTCAATTTACCCCAATCTATGAATCTTCAAGAAGTCAAAAATCAATTTCCAGAAGCAGTAGGTGAGATCGAGACACTTGAAAGACTAGGGTTTGCTTCCCGTAGTGGTAATTGGATTGATACCCTTGACGAAAGAGAAAGCACAGACAGCTTGTTGGTTAGTCGGAAGAGTCGGTGATGAGCGAGACGCTGATGCCCTTATTTGTACTTTGTCTGGTCAACGTCGTGAATTATGGATCTTGCAGCAACTTCCCTTAGTCTCATCGCTACTGAGAAGCACCTAAAATCTTTGTTGTCTATTCTGTCTACTAGTTCTGATCCCATACAGCGAAATAGTGTGGTGTATGCAATCTCTTTTCTGTCGAATTACCAAGGAAATCAGGAAGTGATTAGTACGCTGACCGAAGTAGCAGCAAACATTGCTGAGGCTCCTTTTGTTAGAGCGCAAGCATTAGAAGGAATTGGCAATAAGCTCTCTCATGAGTTACCAGAAAATTTATATCAGCCAGCAGTGAATGTAATTATCCAAGGATTGGATGATACTGAAGCTGAAGTTAGGTTTTGGTCATGTTTTGCTGCCGGGGCCTTAGAAATCAAGGAGACTTTGCCCAAGCTGCAACTATTGGCGCAGACTGATAAAACAATCGTAGCTGGGTGGTAGTCTGTAGGTGAGGAAGCTGAAGATTCAGTTACTCTTATGAGTGGAGAAGAACCACCACTGCGTAAACCATACAATTTACCTACCAATTAAATCTATTTTCTAGAACTCTAGTGGTCTGTCTGTTTTGTATTTGCTGTCGACAAATGGCGTGTTAGAAACGGATGATGTGCAAGATTTTTACCCAACGGACAACAGAAAGTCTTTTTCGGTGATGATTGCTGGAAATAAAATTATCACTCAGTTGGGAAAATCGGTAATTCAATCTCAAGCGATAGCGATGCCTACGGCGGGCTACGCCTACGCACTTTGGCCCAATAGCTGCTGAAGATTGCACTCAGAATTTATCGGGAGAAGCTGATGAACAACCAACCGAATCACAAAAACTTTAGCCCACAAGAAACGCCATGTCCTATCTGCGGCTCACAAAATTTTGTTTGGGGTCGTACCGTTGGAGAATCAGTAAGTCAGTGGGTGTATTTCCGTGCTGATGGGGCTGTGTGGGGAGAAGGCGAAAAGCTGCGGGCGCGTAAATGTAGAGATTGTAACAATGTTCAACTTTTTTCGTATGATTAGCTGATGAGTAGCCACCAGTGAGTAAATTGTAGTCAAATACTTGGCATTACCTACCAATCACAAAATAAATATTTCACTACAGTCCGTAAAAGCACATACTCTAGGTGTAGTCTCCATAAACCCTCGCCTTTACTAGCCTAGTCATGCCCCAAGACTTCTCCTGCCAGAATCTCAGAAATCGTTCCTTCAAAGGTCAAAACCTTGCAGGGGCAAATTTTAGTTACGCAGACATCCGAGGGGCAGATTTTACAGGAGCTAATTTGACAGGGGTAAATTTCAGTCATGCTAAAGCCGGACTCAAACGTTACTCTGTTATCTGCTTGTTAAGTATCTCGTTAACTTTAGCTGCACTTTCAGGATTAGTTTCTGGATTTATTAGCTCACTTATAGGATACTTTTTTCAACCCATAAATCTTTTAAAGAACTCTTTTCCTCCCAACTTAGCGTTCATCATATTATTAGCTATTTTCTTCACTGTTTTGATTCGTCAGGGTATAAAAGCAGCTTTTACAACCTTGGCTTTTACTTTTACTATAGCTTCAATACTGACTTTAACTGGAGCTTTCCTCGCAGTTCTAGCTATATTTGGAATTCTCGTTGGAGTTGTCGCTGTAGCCATTTCTATTTCTGTCGCTGGAAAGAGAACTGGCATGATCACTATCGCTGAGTCTTTAATTATCTGTGAAATTTTAGTTATTATTGGCTTTAAACCGTTAACTCAGCTAATGATTGAGTCTACGAATGTATTTTTACTTGGTACTGAATTGCCGACGATGGCTCTAGCTTTAATTTGTCCAATATTGTCTGCTTACATTGCTTGGCAAGCTTTATTGGAAAATGAGCAATTTGCTTGGGTACAAAAAATTGTCATGATTTTTCTCACTTTTGCTAGTGGTACTAGTTTCCGAGGTGCAGATTTAACAGATGCCAATTTTACTGAAGCCATGCTTTTAGGTTGTAATTTGAAAAAGGCTACTATCACTCGAACTCGTTGGTTTCAAGCCAAACTCGATTATGCCAAATTAGAAGGCACTATCTTGATTCAAGCAGAAGTTCGAGATTTACTTGTTACCGGACAAGGTAAAGATGAATTTTTTACTCGGTTAAATTTTAGAGGAGCTAATTTAACTGAAGCTAATTTAATGAATGCTAGATTTACAGAATCTGATTTGAGTCAAGCAACTCTAAATGGAGCTTGTTTAGAAAAAGCTAATCTTACAAGGGTTCAAGCACAAGGAACCGATTTTAGAAAAGCGATACTTACTGGGGCTTGCTTAGAGTCTTGGATGATTGACAATACTACACGGTTTGATGGAGTAATTTGTGATTATATTTACTTAGGCAACAGACAAAGAGAACGTCATCCTAATATTGGTATTTTTACTGCTGAGGAATTTGCTAAACTATTTGGAACTGGAGTTTAGTCTCGTATTCGCTTTTTATAATTCAATTTACTTCCTCTCAAAAAAAGCGACAGCAACAACAAGTATAGCTGTCCCTGGCATTATTTCTCCTACCTATTGTGGTGAAGAATGTGTTGAAGCGCTGATTATTGCTTGAAGTACACCGAAGTCTTTTAAGCAAAGGTAAGACTTCTTGCAGAAGTAGAGAAGGGGTAAAGGGGAAAGGGATGGAATTTTCCTTTTCCCTTTAATATACTTCCTTCGTTATATTCACCGATTCACCGCAAGTATGACATTTGAATCGAAACGCTTTCATCTTTACTCCCTTGGAAAAATTTTGGGGACTTTACTTCCGTCCTTTTAGAATTGATGCCAATATTAAAAGTATTAGTTATGATATTTGCTAAAAATTGATAGTAAATGGGGAGAAAGATTTTAGCGCCACCCCAAAAATTAATCCAGAGCAATGGCGATCGCACTCTATATTTATCCCAATACAGCACCAGAGTACCAAAACCAATAGGCTAAACCCAATAAAGCAAGTCCTACCAGGAGAATGACCAAAGTAAAACGGGATGACTGAGGAGGTAAAGTATCAATTACTGTGATTGTTTTTAGCGGAAATTTATTCAGTAAGTCGTTAGCTTCTACCTGATTTTCGACTATTAGCTGGAGGCCTGGCCAGATGTATTGATAATTATAGGCGTTTGGTTCATCTTTGACACCGCCAAAATTATTAAACAAAGCATCATTGAAATAAGTTGTGTCGGTTACGGCTTGATTGTGAAAAGCAATCAAGGGAGGATTATCCTGTTTTTTGGAGAGGGAAAAGTAGATTTTTTTCTGGGAACTGACGATAAAGTCAAAGTTAGTTTTTTGACTCCATAGCGATCGCCCAATCCAAGATTGGGGTGTGACAATATTATCATCTGCTCCGTGCAGGATACCGACAGGAATATCTAATTTTACGCCCGTTTTGCGAATTGTGATTGGTTCTAAGGTAAAGGGAGAGCGGAACAGTTTCAAAATGAATACGGCTATCTGAGGAATGCCCATCTCAGTACTTGGAGCGGGATCGGCTGTGATAATTTGTTTTGGGAAAAACTTAGTTTCGCTAACATAAGCAGGCCAGCTTAGGGCTAACAACCCTCCTAGAGAATGCCCGAAAATGTAGAAATCGAAGTCTACCTCGTCAAATTTGGGATTATCTTGGCATAGCTTTCGCCAAGAGTCAGAAGTTAGGCCAATCGCCCTTTCCATCCAGACTGAAGGGCTATAAAGAAGACTTAACCCAACTGTAGAAATCAATTTGACGAGATTCTTGCTATATTCGGGACTAAATAAGTAGATAAGTCTGACTATTAAGATAATAACCACTAAAGCCAAAGCAATAATCAAGCACTTTAGAGGGCTAGGTTCATTCTCATCTTCTCGAATTCTATGAAATTCCTCAGCCTTTCTTTTTTGTTGAACAAATTTTTCGGTTGATGGTGTTTTCCTTTGGGTGATTGTATCGATCACCATTTGATACCAAAAATATAGGTGACGTTTGTTTTGACTAGGAATCAATTTGTTTTGATCTAGCTCATCAGGATAGTCACTGTTTTGGAAGTCGGGAAAGAACACATAATAACCTTTTTTGGCTAATGCTTCTAAGTGCGCTTCGTAGAATTTCGGCAGACATAAACCGAAACCATGCAGGTAAGTGATTAACTTCCGTTTTCCCTTTTCGTCACGGTAAGGAGAATCAGGAACGAAGACTTGAATAAAATCCCCTCGGATATGACTACCGCTTTGATAGATAGTGTATCCTTCTTGTTTGCTAGTGTATTGCCACTCGAAATTGGTATCTGGATTGGTAGTATTTTCCATCGATTTATTTTCCTATTGCCAATACGACGTTTGAAGATTTGAAATTAGGGATGTCTACGCTCACCGCAGACATCATATCTTACTAAAAACCCAGTCGTTGTGACCGGGCTTTTGCGGGGCTATATTCCCCTGTCATTTATACTTAAGCATTCTGATAGTTACTACCACTTCGGTGCTAGTAATTTCGGAAAACTTTAAACACGTTCCATAAATGCGATGACCAAGCTTTTACAGTGCTGCAACCTAATGGTGTACTCGCAATACCAAAGTCTCACAAGGCAACTTGAAATTATTCACTGCGCTGAGTGTTCCAAACCTGGATAGCATCGTAATGACGCAACAGAATAATCAAATTAATTGCGTCTACCAAAAATTCTTTTCAATAGGCTCTGAACCAATCAGAAAATCAAAATTACCTTCACCCCTGCTTTTCTTCAATGTTTCCATGATTTTTTTCGGGTTATCGTGGGGGCCATTCACATAAAATGGTTTCCCATCACGACCACATTCAATACGTATTGTCCCATCCCATTCTCCGATGTGCGAACGCGATTTTTCAAAATCTTTGTGTGGTTGAAACCCTAAGCTTTCTGCATATTCGCAAGCACTAAATATCATCCCTTGGGATACTTCAAGGGAAACAAGGTGCGGTTTTCCGGGAAATGGCTCGAATAGTGATTCTGTAAATTCTTTAAATTTTATCCTGTCTACTGTGCGTGGTGGTATGGTGTCCTTAACCCCCAAGCACCATATATCTAAAAGGTAACTACAGACCGTGATTTGATTGTATCGAGCAACTCTTGCAATCACTACCAATCCTAAACCGCGATCTATATCATCATTGTTTTTTCCAGGTAGGATTTTTGCCAGCAGATTTTTGATGCTGTTTTCTGGTGGGATTTTTGGTAACAATTCGATAAGACTCTCGCTTACTAAACACTGATATACAGGGTCTAGCTCTCCTTTTGTCAATCTATCTAATGTGGTTTGCTGTGCTTGATTTTGAATCGCTGCATTCACATCTGACACTTTAATACCCAATTTTCGGGCTATTTGTTTGGGTGTTAAATTCAATGCCCGTAATTCCATTATTTCTTGTTGTTGTGTTCCTGTCATAAATTACTGCTTTCTACAAACAACCGGGAGCAGAAATATTAAACCACAGCAAGGTTATATTAGTTTAATCTAGAACAGCAAAATTAACTGGAGAGGTGAGACTAAAGGCTTAATTACGTATGCGTCTTAGAAAATATCAAATAGAGTATACTATACTTCCAACCTACCTCTAGTAGTCTGCCAACCCAAAAATGCTAAGTGAGGACTGGGAAAAGGGGAAAGGGAAAAGGGGAAGGGATTTAAACCCTTTCCCCCTTCCCCCTTCCCCTTTACCCCGCCAAGTTTCCTTGGCGAACTACTAGCAAGTTTTACCGCTCTAGGCTATTTCAATTCCCTTGTGGTGGGAAAGCCATCGTTTTCGAGGATTTTTAGTTTGTCCGATGTATTACTACACCTTGAGAATCTATTGCAAAGTAAATACAGGGCGTGGTGGGTAACTCCGATCGCTCACAAAGTGATCGTGAAGGTAAAGCAAGAGGATCTATAGTGGCAGGATTAATCACCATTTTTCAACTCCTGGGCTGGTATCTATTTCAGTAAAGTATCTGGTTGTATGTTGTATCGACTACAAATCGCATCCATGACATCTCTGCCAAGATACTGAGCGGAATTGTTGTACAGGTTATATGCGGTAGTACGGCTAATACCAGTTTCTTGCCAGAACTGATAAAACCTCATCTAAATTGAGAACTGTAGTTTTTTACTAAAGCTTTGCGATTGCTTTCTACGTCGCAATGACACAACAGAATAATTTAAAACTCCAGATTTCGACATGAACGAGGTTTAGCTAAAATTCCTAGTAATAGGGGATAAGGGAAAAATCCCCAATTCCTTATTTTGTTAAACATTTTTGACGTTCTAGTTGTAAAGCTGCTTTGACTCTTGCAAACTCAGCCTCTAACTGGTATAATTTCTCTGGAACATGGGCGATTCCAGAACGAGCGATCGCTTCTAGTTCCCAACAAATACTTGCCAAATGTGTTGCTCCAAGATATTCACTACTTGATATCCAACTATGGGCTAGTCGGTTCAAAGTTTTGGCATTTCCTTCGGCAACAGCGGCCTGAATTTGTTGTAGTGTTTGCGGAGCATCTTCCAGATAGCAATCAATCATTTCCACAAGAAATTCAGGTGCATCTGCGCCAGCAATCTCTAGAATTTGTTGCAGAGCCTGAGTATTAATTACTGCCAATTCCACTACGTCCACATCGGTCTGATTCTGATTGACCTGAGTGGGTGCCAAAGCGCCATTGTCAGGAACTGCCAGGACACATCGACTTAAAGCCTGAGTCAGCGCCTCCATGCGGATTGGTTTAGTGAGATAATCATCCATACCGACTGAGAGACATTCCTCGCGATCGCCTTCAAGGGCACGGGCTGTCATGGCAATAATTCGCGGTCTTGAGCCGATGGGATACTTGCGACAAATGAACTGAGTTGCTTCGATTCCATCCATGTCGGGCATCTGGACATCCATCAAGATCACGTCATAGGCCAACTTCTGGATAGCTTCTAAAACTTCCACCCCATTACTGACAACATCGGCGCGATATCCCAGTTGTTTGAGCATCAATACAGCTAGTTTCTGATTAACCAGATGATCTTCCGCCAGCAGAATTCTCAGGGGAGACTGTTTTGCCATTGCAGAACTGACTGCGTTGGGTTGATTTGGCTGTGTAGTTGTTTGAAGAGCATTCAACTGCACATTTTTTGCCTCTGCCGTGGGCTGAACAGAAGCCGCCGAGGCCACAATCGTAAAATAAAAAGTAGATCCTTGTCCCACCTGGCTCTGGACCCACATCTTTCCGCCCATCATTTCGCTGAGTTGGCGACTGATAGCTAATCCTAAACCTGTCCCCCCATAGCGCCGAGTAGTCGAGGAATCAACTTGACTGAAAGACTGAAACAATCGATTCAGTTTCTCTGGAGGAATACCAATCCCCGTATCTCGCACAGCAAACTCTAATTCATAGAGTACATCAGCAGATCCAACTGCTACATCTGCCATCTGGGTTGAAACTGAAACAGTGATAGAGCCATCGAGAGTAAATTTGATGGCATTACTCAGTAAATTCACTAAAATTTGTCGCAGTCGTGTAATATCGCCGACAATTAATGTAGGAAAATCTGCTGCCAGATGACAGTTAATTTCTAATCCTTTGGCTGTGGCCGTGTTAGCTAGTAAAGCAATGGATTCTTTCAGGCAGCTTACCAGATCAAATGGTTCTGCTTCCAGTTCCAATTTGCCTGACTCAATCTTGGAGAAATCCAAAATGTCATTAATCAACGACAGCAAGATTTCACCGCTGGAACGGATCGTTTCCACAGCATCTTGCTGATCTGGAGTCAGAGGTGTGTCTAGTAATAGTCCCGTCATCACAATCACTGCATTCATCGGTGTGCGGATTTCGTGACTCATATTAGCTAAAAAATCACTCTTAGCTTGAGTGGCTGTCTCTGCGGCTTCTTTTGCCTTCTGCAACTCGATTTCTGCTTGCTTGCGTTCAGTAATATCCCGGAAGTACCAGATCCTGCCATAGTTTTCCCCTCGCGGTGAAATCACACTCGCAGAATAGCGATCGAAAATACGTCTATCTTTAAAAGTAATTTCATCACGAGTGGCTTCTTCAGGATGCTGGTATAAATACTCTACCTTTGCCAAAAATTCTTCAGGATCAGCCAGACTGACAAACACCTGTTGTAGTAGTTGTTGGTCACCAGTATCAGCAATTTCTGGAGTAATTTGCCATAACTGGCAAAATTGTTGATTATAAGAAATAATATGACGGTTTTCGTCAATAATCAAAATACCGTCGATCGCCGCCTCTTGCTGTGCCTTTAAGGTGGCGTTTTGTCGATGCAAAGCTTTTGTATTCTCCTGAATACCCGCAACCATGCGATCAAAAGCAATGGAGATTTGGGCGACTTCATCCGAGCCTGATAGACCTGCACGGACGTTGAACTCTCCATTAGCTAATCTTTTGCTGGTAGCAACCAAATGGTCAACTCGTCGGGTGAGGGTGAGGTCAAAGAAGAACCAAAGAGCAATACCAAATAACCCGAGGACGGAACTGGATCTCATAGCCTGATGTACAGCACTAGCATAGGCTTGCTGTTTTTCGCTCACCAAGTCGTACTTAATGAAAAGAACGCCCACCCTTGAAGAACGGATTTCCCCAAGTTGGGCTTGCAAAAGCACAGGATAGATGACTCTCAGGTAGCTTCTGTCTGGGGAAAGGGACACTTCTCCAGCCATTTTCTCGCGCACGCTAGTAAATCTGGATAAATTAGGGGCGGCTTGCGTATCCCTCACCAGATGGTTTCGTAATTCATAATTATTCGACAGCAATACACGATCTTGCTCATTAGCAACCAAAATCAAAGGCAATCGGGGGTTACTTCCCAATTGGCTGATGACAATCTCAGCCTGTTCAACATCCCCTCCCCTGTAAAGGTAATCTAAGATACCTGCAATTTGACTTCCCAAAGACTGCGCGTAATGGCTGGCGTTTTCTTCTGTTTTGCGGTTACTTTCAGCTATTTCTCGATTAAAAGAAACAAGCCCCAGCACCGAGCCAAACAAGATTAAAACCGCAGGAATTGAAAAGCGTAGGGGAAAGGGGAAGCGTTTCATAACAGACACACGATCTGGTGCAGCCACTTTAAAATTTAGCCGTTTTCACAAAGTGATCGTCCAGAACGGCAGTAGGATCAATTGCTTTTGGCATTAATTTGTGTTCCACCATCACCTCGACGAGTCGTTGCATTCCCTTGGCTAAGGAGGGATCGGTTTGATCGAGCAATCTTTGATTTTCTTGCAGGTTCGGTTGCTGCATCCCTTTGAAAGCATCTAAAATTTGCTTGGAGGTGACTCCAGTGCGCGGGGCTATCATTTCAGCAGCTTTTTGAGGATTTTTATTCAGGTAATCCAAAGCGCGGAAGCGTTCGTTAACCAGGGTTTGGATTGCAGGAGAATTAGTTGCGATCGCTTCTTCACTAACAACTAGGGTATCAACAATTTCACCAGGAATCTGACTGCTATCAAATAAGAGTTTTGCACCTGCTGCTAGCAACTTCACACGCGGCGGCCCAAATGTGACGATCGCATCAACTTTGTCGTCTTTAAAAGCTCGCTCATGCTGGGAAAAATCCAAGGATACAATTTGTATATCTTTGGGAGACAGACCATTTTTTTCCAACGCCCTGGCAATAAAGAAAGCCCCTAAGGCCGTTGACTCAACACCAACTCGCTTTCCCTTTAAAGCTTTGATGTTGGCAATGTTCGGCTTCCCCAAAATCACATCTCCGCCATGAGAAACATCCATAATCGCAATAATCCGCAGATTTTTCTGGGTTGCTGCCAGTAGCATTGCCTGATCGATGGATAGTCCCGCACCTTCAATCTCGTGGTTGCGGTATGCCCTCACTTCTTCTGTTCCCGATGGAAAGTCAATCAAGCGGATAGGTGTGCCTTCATAGTAACCCAGATGACGAGCCAAGTACAGAGTTTCATATCCTGTCCAAAGATTTGTGCCAATACGTAGCAATGACGGGGTTGGGGTGGGTGTCATGCAATTTGTGAGGGTGATCGCACAAATTACCGTCATCACACCCAGTATCCATTGCTTCAGCTTTTTAGCCCGACAAATCAAAGTTAGTTGTAAGCTATTACGCATATAAATTTCATATAGAACCCATTTGACATCTAAGAAGGTGCAGCAAGCCTCTTAACCATCAACCGAATAAAACAAAGATTAACCTTGGTAGTCGCATTAGCTAAGGATAACCGTGGTCTAGCAGAATGGTGATTTTGGGAATATTGACGGGCTTCGACTGGAAATAACCGATGTTTTTAGTCAACATCTCAATCAAACCCTTATCATCAGATACATTTGCTTTGGTGCAATGAGACAAGATATTGCCGCGATCGCACGCGCACAATCTGTCCAGTTACAATGTCAGTCATTTGTGTCTTCCTCTTTGTAACTGGACTGGTATTATCCCTCCTCTAATCATGAAAACTCACTCCCCTAAACCCTTATGTCTAATGACTGGTTGGACTAGAGTGCTAAGAAAGCAACTATGTTCTTTATAAGTAAGAAGTATAAAATAGCATATTAATCTATTCGAGTCTTAGCACCTGCTACATCTTATGAAGTATTTTTCTATACGGCTATATTATTTAGCTAATTATCAAGAAAATTTTAAGGAATTACGAGCGCTAACTTCCATATTTTGATCCTCCCTAGTTCTAAGATAATTCTGAACTGAGTAATACTAACAACTATGAGATTGTTGGATTATCCTCATTCACTGAGATATCTTCAGCCTTACAGAATAACTTAGATATCAGACTGGTATTAGAAGATGAACTCTCCGTTGTAGGCATCTTTAATCAGAAGGGTTTTCAGAAATATTTTGGTTTCAAAGGAGAAGGAGGAGCAGATAATATGACGATATTTGTCACATTACTAATGTAACGACCTCCAGCTTTGTCACCTGGAACTACTAAACGAGCAAATCCTTCATCTGTTAAAGGCACGACGTTACCATCACTACCTTTTTTTGCAAATGCAACTAGCACTGCTTTCCCTTCAAAGTTAGGTTGAATTTCACCAATAGCTACGACTGCACCATAGCAATCTGTGGCATCAACTAGAACATATTGCCTCAGAAAAGAGTTTTTACTATTTACCCCAGAATTCCCAGGTTTTAGACCACCTCCGGCTTTCGGATTATTAATCAATTCCCATAGGGGGACTCCATAGTATGTTTCTGTTCGTGGCCCTGAGCCGGTTTGAAAGCTCACAGTAACTTCAGTAACTAATGCTGGATTTTGTTTTTTTAAAGCATCTTGTAAATTTCGCAGTTTTTGCAAGTTATAGGTGGTTGGATTATTGAGTTCTCCATCCAAGCGAAAACTTTGTGAAAAACCTCCAAGACACTTATTTTTATCCCAGATAGATGGTATTCTTTCTTCTTTTTCCGAGGGAAAACCACTTCTTGAGTCAGCTAAAGTAGGCTGCCATAAAACCAGTATCGATAGTATTAAAGACGCAATGGGGATCGTGCGGGTAAAACGCATAAAACATCTCTCCGTTTACTATTGAATATTGAAAAAGTTAGATAGTTTTGCTCAACCAAAATTAGTATCGTTACCACCAAAATTGAGCAATTTGACAATAGATTCTGTTAGACGAAAATCAAAATGGTTCTATCGTTAAACTTTCAACTCCTGACCAGACGCTACTAAATAGCTAGTTTTTAATAACTCATATTAAAAACTAATGAATCCTTACGCCAAAGTTAGTTGCAAACCTCTTATTAGATTTGCGTTTTTCCAAATGGATAAGCTGTGTAATCTAATGAAGATAATACCAACTTATTGAGTAAAATACCAACTAATATAGTAATAGAACATAAATAAAATTAATTTTTATTTCTTTTTTAAATAGTTCGGCTGGCAGACTGTACCACTTTCGACTTGATAATAAACTTCGGCACCACAATATTTTAATACTCTGGCTGCTTCTTCAGTAGCGCAAATGGTCATCGGATGACGAGTAGAAAACTCGATTTCACCAGGTTGCTTGCCAATGCCAAGTCCGTAGGTTGTTAAATCTAGGTAGGGAACATCTTCCTGAATTAACCTAGCGATCGCCTCATCTGAGAAGAAAACACTCATTATGGGTATCAAGATTATTTTTTAGAGTACTCTACAATTTTTTACCAAAATGGTTGGTAAAAAGTAGCGATCGCTACAATTCACAGACTTAATAATGTGATATTCATGACCTCGCAGTAGTATCGACTTTAGTACAAAAAGTCATGAAAAAGTATTTATTTGAAGTATTTATTTGCCATACCACTGATTACTGCTATGTTTGGTGTCACAATGTCTAGTCAGGTTTGGGCTGTCTCTTTGTACAATGCTGGCGGTTTAAAGACTGGCTTTGGTGAAATCTCTAAGAACTTTACTGCCAAATATGACATTCCCTACACAAGTGTCTGTCCCTTGTGGTTGGCTACGGGAACATATAGAGCAAGAACTTTCATCAAAAAAGCATCCGCAGATGTTTATGGACTAAAAAAAAGATAAAAGACTGCTATGGCAGGGCACTCATCTTACAGCAAGAAAATCTTACATATTGCCAATTTGCTTGCGAAGGTAAAAAACTTTTTGATATAGTGCTTGCTAGCAGAAATGTTGAATAGTGATACAAAACTTTACATTGTTAGTTACACTGAGTCTCAAAAGCTTAAATTAGTCAGCAAAACATCATCTCCTCAAACC
>NZ_JBALEQ010000071.1:0-10990 GCF_036917775.1 Nostoc sp. | reverse complement strand
GGCGGATGCTTTCAGGCTGACAAGATAATATTTTTAACCTCTAATTCCATTTGGTCTGCTTTCTCTCATATCGCTTTTAGTCTAAACTCCAGTTGCTAAGTTCTCTTCAATAAAAAAACGCAAATATACGCATTCCGACGCAATTTCAGCGTTTGTATACGTATAAATGCGATAAAAGTAGAACAATTCCAGCTATATTTAATGGGCGTTGCTAAATCTAGGGATGAAATGCAAAGGAAAATTCAATAAAATCATCCTGTATTTATGCAACATCATTTAATGGACTAACGCGATCGCACGTTTCGTTAACGCTTCAGCAGTCAATCCATTAAATGCCATCAACTCACCAGCACTCGCGGTAGTCTCCCCACGCTTCCAAGCAAAGGTGTCGCGCTTGGCTGTACTCCGTAACAGAATAGGTTCCAGCATCCCCGCAGCGCCACCAGTCACCGCAATTAGCGCATCACCATCAAATAATTCGGCAAATGCTGCATCATCTAAGAAACCGCCTTCGGGTTCAGAACAAGTATCCCAAGCAGTATCATGGCTACGGTACAATTGCCGAGGATTGATCACAGAAACAATTTTGACACCAATACCTTCAGTTTCTAAGAAAGCCGCAGCTTCAAATACTGGCATTAATGTTAAATCGCCAATTACAGCAAATACAACTTGTCTATCACCAGCAACTTCATGCAATAGCACTGCACCATCGCGCAATCCTTGACGAGTTTGTTCTAAAGTTGTGCGAATTGGCAACGGCGATTTACTAGCTGTAATCACAACTCCCTTATTCTTAGTTTTCAACGCCCAATCATAACAGGCTTGAATACTATTAGCATCAGGCGGAAATAATGGGAAAACATTTCCATTTCGCATCAACGAAGCAAAGTAAGCTTCAATTTCTGGACGTTGGTGAGTCCAACCGTTGCGCCCTTGCTCTAATGCGCCTGCTGTGAATAAAGTAATAGTCGAGGGAGTTTGACGGCGTAATTCTGCCATTGCTTGGGTTACAGTTTGCCAAATTGGTAATCCGTTGATGGCAAAAGATTCGTAAGAACACCACAAAGTTCTTGCACCCATTAACGCTAAACCGGCAGCTAAACCGGCACAAGCATCTTCACTCAATGGTTCATAAACTTGTCCATTTGGTGCTTGGTTATATAAGTCATCGGTTGTGGGGTGGATAATCTTTAATGCTTGGTTGATATTAGCAATTCCAGATGCTTCGTTACCATCGGCGTTGGTGACAAGGAAATTCCGATCTTTATTTCCAACTATTCCTACCAATCGTCCCATCGCGGTTGTGGAAACTTTTGGTTCGCCACCAACTGCATATTCTTCTAAAGGTAATTCGCCTAATTCTGGCAATGGAAATTCAAATTCTGTCACCACAGTTTTTGCTGCTGGGCCACCACCGGCGCGTTCGGCATTTGTTCTAACTAATTGCCAAGCTTCCGCAGACAAAGCACGGGTTTGCAATGCACTAACAATATGCGGCGCATCCAACGTATCTTTAGGATACAAGTTGTGAGATTTTGCCCCGCGCGCGTGGACTCCTGCACCTTTGAGTTGTTTAATAATGAAGACGGTAAGCTTACCACCCAACGCCGATCGCGCTGCTTTATCTACACCCGAAAGTACTGCTTGCGTAAATTCTAGGCGTTTCTCGAAGGAAAAGGCGGTGCTATCAACGTAATCCCCTGGCTGGTTTTGATCGTCGAAATCTTTGGCATCCACTAACACGACTTCATCAAAACCGTTACCTTGCCAATATGCTTGCATCTGTTCGTTGGTTTTTAGGGAAACCATGCTGTGATGTTCTTGGCTGTAACCGTTCCACACTAACACCGGTAAGAAGTTGGTGGTAGCAGGATAAGCTGTATGGAAATGTGCGATCGCACTTACAATATAAGGCTCACCCAATCCACCATCCCCAACTGTAAAGGGGAACAGCTTATCTTTGTGCAATAGTGCAGCTGCCATTGCAAAGTGTTGCCCTTGTCCCAAAGGCCCCGCAGGTGCGAGAATACCGGGAATGTAACCAGAAAGGTGTCCTAAAAGTCCGTGCTTTTCTCGGAAGCGATCGCGCAATTGTTGGACTGTAAAAATTCCCATGTCCTCTAGCGAACGGTCCAAGAACATGGCACTATAAAATCCGGGGGCGTGGTGTCCGACTTCAGTAATAATGTTCTTGTATCCCAGCATGACAAGAGATGCGTAAGCTTCTGCTTGGCTGGCGAATCCGCCGGGATGCCCAGAAGCCTTGCTAGCGGTAACTTGTAAGGTTAGGTAGCGTAAGGCATCGGCAGCAAGTAAAGTTTGATATACAGATGCTTTATCTGTGGTCGATGCGATCGCTATTTTGCCCGACTCAATAGCAGGAGTTGCACCATAAGTTTCAAAATCTGGTAAAGCTTCACCAAAATATTGAATCCCTTCAGAAAAATTGGGAAGCGCTGAGGACGCCTTTGGGGAGATTGCAGTCATGCTGAGTACCTTTTAACGAATAGGTGAAACTGTAGATGCTCGTTGAATTTAACCAAAATTTTACATCTTCGAGGTTGTAACAGTTTATTGCTTTTGTGCAACGTTAGAATAAGTACTTTAAATGGTCAGGTAACCAAAATTTCAATTAGTTGAACTAGCAAAAATATTTAGCAGGAAAAAAATTTATGAAATTCCCAAATGGGCCGCAAACTCCAGCAGTTGTACAGGCGCTGCGTTGGATTGTTAATCCGATGTTATTTATGGAAGCTTGTGCCAAAAGCTATGGCGAGATTTTTACTCTCAGATTAGACAAAAATCTTCCTCCTTTGGTGATTGTCAGCAACCCCCAAGCGCAACAACAAATTTTGACAACTGATACCAAGGAATTGGAAGCACCTGGCGATCTGAATCAGCTGTTTGAACCTTTATTGGGTAAGCATTCTGTGATTACCATCAACGGTGCAGAACACCAGCGTCAACGCCAGTTGTTAATGCCTCCGTTTCACGGCGAAAGAATGCGAAACTATAGCCAAGTGATTACCGATGTCACCAAGCAAGTTATCAGCCAATACCAGATAGGTAAACCCTTTAATATTCGGTCTGCTGCTCAAGCTATTACCCTGCGGGTGATTATGCAAGCTGTATTTGGGCTACATGAAGGGCCTCGCGCCGAAAAACTACAGCATTTTTTGGGCGAGCTTTTGGAAAAGGCCAGTTCTCGTTTAAGTGTGGCTTTGCTTTATTTTCCAGCTTTTCAAAGGGATTTTGGGCCAATCAACTTTTGGGGAAACCAGATGCGCCTTCAACAAGAAGCTGACGAACTCCTCTACGAGGAAATTCGGGAACGTCGAGAAAAACCAGATTCATCACGCACGGATATTCTTAGCTTACTCATGGCTGCTAGAGATGAAGCCGGTCAACCCATGACCGATCAAGAATTGCGCGATGAATTGATGACTTTGTTAGTCGCTGGTCACGAAACTACAGCCACAGCTTTAGCATGGGCATTATACTGGATTCACAAAATACCATCAGTGCGCCAAAAGCTACTGCGAGAATTAGATAGCTTGGGCGATAACCCAGACCCCAGCACCGTTTTCAAATTACCTTATCTCAACGCTGTTTGTTCCGAGACATTGCGAATTTATCCAGTCGGTATAATAACTTTTCCCAGAAAAGTAAGAACACCGATATCGCTAGGTGGCTATGAATTAGAACCGGGTACAGTTCTAATTGGTTCTATTTATCTGACCCACCAACGGGAAGATATTTATCCAGAACCTAAGCAGTTTAAGCCAGAACGCTTTTTAGAACGGCAATTTTCTGCCTATGAATACTTACCCTTTGGCGGTGGTGCTAGACGCTGTATTGGGCTAGCATTTGCCCAGTTGGAAATGAAGCTAGCACTTGCTCAAATCCTTTCTAGTAAGGAATTAGAGCTAGTTACTAAAGGTGAAGTACGACCTAAACGCCGTGGTTTGGTGACAGGCCTAGATCGCCCCATTGAGATGGTTGTTAGGAGTCAACGTCAGATGAACTCTCCCATTTTACAGACAACCACTGTTTGATCTGGCGGGGGTTGATGGTTGCGTTCAGCAAATTTTCAACTTCCATCTATAGGATTTCTTGGTTGAGTGCAATAGAAACCTAAACCCCAACCCTTTTCATATAAGGGAAGGGGAGTAAAATTCAAAGCCTCTCTGCTAGTTTGGAGTGAGGTCAAAATCTATTGCATATAAACAAGAAGTGCTATATCTATTTAGATAGATTTTAAACTTAATAAATAATTAATAAAAGGGTTTGCGATCGCTGCTTCAATATCACAGTCTTATTTATAAATCACAAATTACCTATACCCCAATATAGATTTCCTCTTCAGAATTAGCATTTACAGTTACGAGTAAGAAGAAATTTAGGAGAATTACTAGTTCATGCCTGATGAGCATCGCTTAGAAGAACAATTTCTATCCCAAGAAGCTGAAAAACAAATATCCAATCAGCTAGATGAAGTAGAACAAATAGAAATAGATGTACAAACCGATTTGTTAAAAATACTTCAGGGACAGGCGGATGGGGTTTCAGTTACAGGTCAAGGATTAGTCATTAAAGAAGACATTCGCGTACAGGAAATAAAACTGCAAACGGATAGTATTGCCATCAATCCCTTTAGCGCTCTTTTTGGTCAAATAGAACTCAATGAGCCAGTAAATACCATTGCTCGCGTTATACTCACAGAAGTAGATATTAACCGTGCCTTGTCCTCAGAGTTTATTCTTAGCCAGATACAAAACTTTGAGTTGAATGTAGATGGGGAAATTGTCAGTTTTGAGCCAGAAGAAATTCAAGTATTTTTACCTGGTGATGGCAAAATAGAATTTAAGGGAAAGGTACTGTTAAAGGAAAAGGGAAATACTCGCCCTTTAGCTTACACTGCGATCGCTCGTCCACGCACTAATTCACAACCCGCTATGCTAGAGGGTTTTAATTGCACTGAGGGAGAGGGAATTTCAATAGAATTAATTACAGCATTCATCCAGAAAGCTAAAGAACTGATGAACACACCATCTTTTAAATGGGAAGATATATCGTTTTCTATCAAAGATATAGAAGTACAAAAGGGTACTTTAATACTTATGTTAGAAGCTCAAGTAAAGCAAATACCGTCATCATTACCTGTAATATCTCCTTAGTAGGATTGACACTAGTTAAAAATAATTTTTGTTACTGAGGGATGATGTAAATGTAATAAAATTTTTCTAATATTTATTTCAGAATACTACTTATTTCTAAATTCCAACTATGCAAGAGTATGATGTTGTGCTGATCGGTGCTGGACACAATGGGTTAGTTTGTGCGGCCTACTTGTTGAAAGCTGGTTATAGCGTCCTGTTATTGGAAAAGCGTTCTGTTCCAGGTGGTGCAGCAACAACTGAAGAATGTCTACCACAAGAGGCTCCTGGATTTAAATTTAACTTGTGCGCTATTGACCATGAATTTATTCACTTGGGGCCGGTTGTTGAAGAATTAGAACTAGAAAAATACGGCTTGCATTATTTGGAGTGCGATCCAGTTGTTTTCTGTCCTCATCCTGATGGTAAGTATTTCTTAGGACATAAGTCGGTGGAAAAGACTTGTGCAGAAATTGCCCGTTACAGTGAACGCGATGCCAAAAAATACGCAGAATTTGTAGATTTTTGGCAGCGAGCGCTAGGGGCAATGATTCCCATGTTTAATGCACCGCCAAAGTCAATTATAGACATCCTTGGTAACTACGACATTACAAAACTAAAAGATTTATTTTCAGTTATTGGTTCCCCTAACAAAACGCTGGACTTCATTCGCACGATGTTAACCAGCGCTGAAGATTTACTTAACGAGTGGTTTGATGAAGAATTTCTGAAAGCACCATTAGCCAGATTATCATCAGAACTTGGTGCGCCACCATCGCAAAAAACCCTTGCCATTGGTGCAATTATGATGGCGATGCGTCATAACCCTGGCATGGCCAGACCTCGCGGCGGAACTGGCGCACTTGTGCAAGCTTTAGTGAATTTAGTCACAAGTAAAGGTGGCGTTATTCTCACAGATCAGCACGTTGAAAAAGTTTTAATTGATGATGGCAAAGCTGTAGGTGTGCGGGTTGCTGGTGGTAAAGAATATCGTGCCAAATACGGGGTTATATCTAATATTGATGCCAAACGATTGTTCTTACAAATGACTGATAAAAGCGATGTTGATGGAGCCGACCCTGATTTATGGGAAAGATTAGAACGCCGCATCGTTAACAACAACGAAACCATTCTCAAAATAGACTTAGCTTTGGACGAACCACTGCATTTTCCACACCACGCTCACAAAGATGAATATCTCGTCGGTTCTATCTTAATTGCTGATTCTGTGGCTCATGTAGAACAGGCTCATAGTAAATGCACTTTGGGAGAGATTCCTGATGCTGACCCATCAATGTATGTGGTAATGCCTAGCTATTTAGATCCAACATTAGCACCACCAGGTAAGCACACTGTATGGATTGAGTATTTTGCCCCTTATCAAATTGCTGGTGCAGAAGGCACTGGTTTAAAAGGTACTGGGTGGACAGATGAATTGAAAAATAAAGTTGCAGATAGAGTGGTTGATAAATTGGCAGACTATGCACCAAATGTCAAAAATGCAACTATCGCTCGTCGTGTAGAAAGTCCAGCAGAACTAGGAGAAAGATTAGGTGCATACAAAGGGAATTATTACCATGTTGACATGACTTTAGATCAGATGATATTCTTCCGTCCCCTACCAGAAATAGCCAACTATAAAACGCCAATTGATAATCTATTTTTGACTGGTGCTGGTACTCATCCAGGTGGTTCAATTTCAGGAATGCCGGGACGCAATTGTGCCCGCGCCTTTTTACAGGCAAAACATCCTATTAGCCAAACTTTAAAGGATGCAAGAGATTCGATTAAGTCAACTGTCGAATCAGTGTTTGGAATTAATTAGCGGTTTTAAGTTGCATAATTTCAATCGCTAAAAAGACGCAAAGACGTAATTTGAATGATGATTATAGCAGTCCTAGATCATTCTTGAACAATAAGATCCCCGACTTCTTTGAGAAGTCGGGGATCTTAGTCTCTCGATTTTCACAACTCATTTAGGATTGCTATAGCTTAGATAAGTACTTGCAAAGTAAAGCAATTAACATCATTGTCTAGCGAAAGACTATTACGATCGCCTATGGCGGATAGTACACCATTGCACTCTTAGAAAATTACCAAACACTTGCGATGTCAACACCAGGCGACATTTACACAATATCTACAGCAACATAAATAATTGTTTTTTTAATGAAATAGGTACTAAGTAATTGCTTTATGTATATTTAATATGATAATCTAGCCTACGCTTGATTTTAATAAACATCTATGCGTAGTCAACAAGGCTCTTTCTGAACAGATAAGTGAATTAATGGGTAAAAAGTAGTGTATTTTGATAATACTCAAAAAAGAACAAATTTTAACATCATCTCATAAGTTTTGTAGGTACAGCATGATTGTTCAGCGCTGCTTCGTTGCATCTGGTTTGATAGCTTTTTTTGCATTTGGTTGTAGTGGTGGGGCAAACTCATCAATAGAAAATACTACACAAGTTGTCCAAGAAAGTAATGTAACCCAGCTTTTCATAGAAGCGAAGGCTACCCAAAAAGCAGAAGACTTTTTTCATCAAGGTAATAATTTATTAGATGGACAACGTTATGAAGATGCAATAAAAGTATACGACAAAGCGATCGCCATCAAAGTTGAGAGTTCTGAAGCTTGGATTAACCGTGGCATAGCTTTAACATCGTTGCAACGCTACAAAGATGCTCTTGCATCCTATGATAGAGCGATCGCCATCAAACCCAACAAATATGAAGCCTGGTATAATCGTGGCATAGCTTTGACATCGTTGCAGCGCTACAAAGACGCTATTGCATCTTACGACAAAGCGATCGCTATCCAACCCAACAAATATCAAGCCTTAATTAACCGAGGCATTGCACTGACAAAGCTACACCGCTACAAGGATGCGATCGCATCTTATGATAGAGCGATCGTTATTAAGCAAGATTTGCACCAAGCATATTACAACAAAGCTTGCTCTTATGCTTTACAAAGCAATCTCGAATTAGCAATTGAGAACCTAGACAAAGCAATCGAGCTTGTTCCTGATAAATACAAGAAATTAGCAAAAACTGACCCAGATTTTAGCAAAGTGCGTAGTGAAAAGCAGTTTCAGGAATTAGTGCAATAGTATTTTATCAGCACCTCTCAGTGTAGAATATAAGCCTGCTGTAGAAAGGATTTTTTCTTGAGCGGTTTACGGTTAGACATGAAAAAATTGTTAATCACCGGGGTAAGTGGTTTTTTAGGATGGCATCTTTGCCAGCTTGCAATACCAGAATGGGAGATTTATGGCACTTATTTATCCCATCCTTTAGAGATTCCTGGCATTAAAACGTTAAAAGCGAACTTAACAAATTTTCAGGAATTGAAACGCATATTTAATGATGTCAAACCAGAAGCAGTTATTCATACTGCTGCACATTCGCAACCAAATTTTTGTCAAACCAACCCCAAAGAATCGCACGCAATTAACGTCATCGCATCCTGCAATATTGCCGGACTTTGTGCAGATAATTCTATTCCTTGTGCTTTTACCTCAACTGACTTAGTTTTTGATGGCTTAAATGCCCCTTATCAAGAAACAGATGCCGTGTGTCCTGTCAATCTTTACGGTGAGCAAAAATCCATAGCTGAAGCAGATATGCTAGAAAGGTATCCCATGACCGCAGTGTGTCGAATGCCATTAATGTTTGGTGCAGAAACACCCACAGCTAAAAGCTTTATTCAGCCATTTATTGAGACTTTACAAGCAGAAAAAGAACTAAGTTTATTTATAGATGAATTTCGCACACCAGTAAGTGGAACAACCGCCGCCAAAGGACTTTTATTAGCATTAGAAAAAGTCAACGGTATCATTCACTTAGGTGGCAAAGAGCGGATTTCGCGTTATGATTTTGGACAAATATTAGTAGAAGTATTTCAGCTTCCTAGCACTGGACTGAAATCCTGCCGACAACAAGATGTGAAAATGGCAGCACCTAGACCAGCAGATGTTTCTTTGGATAGTTCCAAAGCATTTGCATTGGGGTATCAGCCATTATCTGTAAGGGAAGAATTGCAGGAATTAATCAATAGTCAATAATCAGATTGTATTTGTTGTGTACCTAACCAGTGACGGAAGCTGGAATGATAGAGACTATAATGGATTTCTCCATCAATTTGTTCTTGGTGTAAGAATTCAAGCCAACTTTCTAGAACTTCTTCAACTTCGTATTCATCTGTATTGATTATATTAACTATAGTATCTACAGATATTGCTTTTTCTTGCTGTATTAAGACATTTAAGACATCTGTGCTATGTTCCGTCCCTTGTTCGGGTGTAAACATTTTGTGTAAATGCTGCTGATAATATGCTTCTAAACCAGGTGGGAGTTGATTGTACTCGAAAGATTCAGGGTAGAAGTTGTCTGCCATCGCACCTATGATCTGGCTAACATACATAAAATTATTTTCGCTCAAAGTGGTGATGCGATCGCAAAAATCTTCCTCATTAATCTGGTGATTACTCAGCCAAGATTTAAGATTCCCCCTAACCCCCATTAACAAGGGCGAAATATTGCCCCCCTTCTCAAGGGGGGTTGGGGGGATCTCTTGAGGGGTTAGGTAATTTTGAATATAAGCTTGAATATCCCGCCGATTTTCTTCTGGATAATCTGCCAAATCAAGACTTTGCGACGGCGTTTCAATTAATAAACCCGACTTCTCGCGCAAGAAAGGTCTACGAGTGAGGAGGAAATAGACTTTATCCGGGAGATAGCGGGGGAGATAAAACAGATTTGTACTAGGTGGTTGACTATTGCGGTCAATGCAATTCAACCCATCAATGGCAATTATCAGTTTTTGATGAGATTCTAACTCATCGCTGATTTGCTGGAGAAGACTAGAGAAAAACCAACTTCCCTCTGTGGCGTTATTAGGGAGAGAGGTGTAATTAAGCGAGTATTGATTAATGAGTTGGGTGCAGATATTTATGAGAAATTCGTCAGCACGATTTTTACCCTCAAGTTCGGCATTGTAATAAATAACTTGAGGATTGTTTGTCACATATTTGGTGAGAATGGCACTTTTACCGCTACCGGGTGCGCCAATGATAGTGAAGTAACCCTGGTTATGGCGGTGCAGAAAGTTGTTAATAGCCGTGAAGACAAATTCACGACCGACAAAGTTGTGGCTTTTTTCTTGAATGATTTGCTCAAACTCCCTTGGATGTCCTCTGGAATTGATTGCAGTGGGTGGTTTGGGTGGTGAGTTCATAATTTTGGACAATAATTAAAAGATAAGGCAACAGTGGAGGTGATCATGACTGTACAATTGCTAAGACGGAAATTCACAGTTGAGCAATATCATAAGATGGTTGAGTCGGGGATTCTCACAGAGGATGACCGGGTGCAACTGATACGGGGAGAAATTATTGAGATGTCACCTATTGGGACAAAACACGCTGCTTGTGTGAAGTGCTTAAACAAACTCTTGTCTCGCAAGTTAAGGGATAGGGTTCTCGTTGCTATTCAAGATCCTGTAGTGTTGAACAATAATTCAGAACCTCAGCCAGATGTGGCATTACTCAAACTTCGTGATGATTTCTACGCCACTGCACACCCCCAACCACAAGATATTTTTTTACTAATTGAAGTTTCTGATTCGACTATCGTGTATGACCGGGAAGTGAAAATTCCTTTATATGCAGAAGCAAACATAATTGAAGTTTGCTTAGTAGATATTAACGAGCAAATTGTAGAAGTTTATCAACAACTGGAGTTTAGACTAAGCCATGCAAAATGACCCAGCAGGGCTGAGTTAATCAGAGACTTAGCAAAAGTATGAATAATCTTAGGTATTAAACA
>NZ_JBALEQ010000070.1:0-20499 GCF_036917775.1 Nostoc sp. | reverse complement strand
CCTCAAACCTCATAAACAACTCTATTTTCAGCGTGGTTTTTCTGCCCTCTCCCTTATGCAGCAAACTTTATAGGTCGCTTGTCACCCTCTGAGGAGAATGACAGAGTTGATGGCAACCATTGTTGCTGCAAGTCACTAGGGAACTTGATTCATGAACCCATCAGCAACTTGAATCATCAACTCGATCAAAGGAGTTTATCACCATGTCTAAAATGTCTTCTAATCACCCACAGAAGCTCCCTGCCGCGTTCGCACCAAACAGGGTCTCCCGTCCAGTCTGGCTTGAGATCATTGTGGGTCTTGTCGTCTTCGCGATCATCGGATTCGGGGTTGGTTCGCAACTCAAGTGGCTCGGTCTGGACTGCTGTCATTGTTCACGTCGTTTTCAACTTGCCTACAATTCCGGTGATGGTAGCTGCTGGCATGGGCTGATAGGACGGACTGATAGGACGGATCATCTGGAGGTTAAATCAATGGCAATTCTGAAACAATTCGGGATTTTATTTGTATTGGGCAGTGTGGGAATTGTCATGTTCACGATCGCGTCTATTCCCTTAGTCGAGCAAAAGTTAGCGAAACTGTCATCCAGAAATACTGGAAAAAGTGCCACCATTGGGGATTTTAATGCTTCTGCAAGGACTACAGTATTCAATTCTACTGGCAATCAGCATTCTAATCGGAATTGGTTGTGCCTATCGTGTTGGATTAAGCTCCCATTTGATTGATCATTGGGTGTTTCACACCGCTAAGTCTCCATTTTTTGCCGTTGAGATGAAGTGGAACTTGGGTGTGGGTGCAGCGGCGGCGATCGTTCTCTTGTTGCTCGATCAATTGATGCAACCTGTCCTACCTGAAGCGCTACGGGCAGCAAATAATACAGAGCCAAGTTGGTTGAATTTGCTCACAGCAATGTTCTATGGCGGCATCACTGAGGAAATTTTGATGCGCTGGGGTTTAATGTCGCTGCTTGTTTGGATTGCGTGGAAAGGGCTAAAACAAGGCGTTACGTTGCCAAGTCAAGGGATTTACCAGGGTGCGATCTTTCTAGCCGCGTTAGTATTTGGACTACTACACCTGCCAGCGACTGCCGCGATCGTTCCCCTCACTCCAGTTGTGATTATTCGGGCGTTGTTACTGAATGGGATTGTGGGGATTGCGTTTGGCTGGCTCTTTTGGCAATATTCGCTAGAAGCTGCAATGTTAGCCCATATCAGCTTTCATGCTTTTGCCTCTGTTCTTAGCGGTTTACTGGCAAGGTTGGCTTAAGTTTTGGAATAGATATCGTAGAGCTAGCACTGCCCACAAAGCTTTACCGTGAAAGGTTTTAAAAAGAAAGGTTTTAAAAAGAAAGGTTTTAAAAATGGTGGGTGATGCCCACTACTTGAATTGATGCTTAACTCTACAGTTTTAAGGTGGTAAATCAAATGATTCAGTGCAAAGATTTTGCGCCTCGGATTACTGAACGGGGACCCTTCGGCGGAGCTTCCGATTATGAATCCTTCTCTGAGGTTGTGAGTGCTGTAAATCAGTGGATCGAAAGTACAACGATACAGGTGATCAATGTTGAAACTGTTGTTTTACCCGATCGGATCGAAGGCACAAGTGATGATGTCTACGGAGTGACGACCAGTAATGCTTTCCACCCAGTGATGATCAGTCAGGGTCTTGCAATCAAATGCTTTCAATGTGTGCGTGTGTGGTACAGAGAATAAGCTTCACCGGAGAAGAAATAATGAAACGATTTACCTTGTTTACTTTCCTGTACCTTGCGCTGGGAGTTTGCCTGAGTGCGATCGCACTTGGATACCCAAACCTGCCTTCGGGTCTTCAAAGAAGCTTGTTCATCAGTGCAGGAATCTCCTACATTTTTTGTCTCCTCAGCACCTTCCCATTTTGGCGCGAGAGGACAATCCGCTTCTATCGCAGACGGAATTCAGCGGTAATTCTACCCTGGTTGGTGATTGGATTCTATATTGTTTGGATGATCTGGGAGGTTCAGAGTCAGAACTGGACGATGGAAGCCATTTTAGGAGCGTTTTCGCGGCTAATCTTTGTCTTAGGGTTTGCAGAAATCATTGTGATTACATGGCGAGTGAATTCTGAACATTAGTGTCTAAATCGAATGGCACGCTCGTTAAAACACAGCCCTTGCCCAGAATGGGTTCCCAGCCTGGAAGCTGGGAACCCATTCTGGGAGACTCTGCCTCCTCTTTCTTGACGAGAGGCAGAGGCTGAACGTCAAGTGACCGACCTCGTTGCACGTCTCAAAGCGAGTGGAGTAATCACTCCGACGCAAATTGATGCGAAATAAAACCAATCTCTATCAGGAGGACAATCATGAAACCTCAACTCATTTTCGGAGTACTAACGATCGCTACAGGATTGCTCGGAGGTTCACTCACTCATCCAGCGATCGCACACAGCACTTCTTCACAGCAAACATCACCCGTTCTGATCGCAACTGCCTACACTGATTTAACCTTACCTACCTTGCGCCAAGGCGATCGCGGCAGAAACGTGCAATTGTTACAGCGCATTCTTCAAGACAATGGCTTTTTAGGAGCCGCAGGTGTGAGGTTAGGCAATCCAAGAGGGGCGATCGTCGATGGCATCTTTGGTGAGATTACAGTTTCTGCAATACGAGATTTACAGCAACGGTACAAAATCCCAGTCACAGGGCAAGTCAATCCTACAACTTGGGAAGTCCTAGATATGCGCGAAAACCCCTATCGATCGCCGCTCCCCTGGAAACAATAGAGCCAAATGCTCACCAGCTAAAACCTACTCAGAGCAAGTGTTTCATCGGGTATGTACAGGAGAGATTCAGATGTCAGAGAACAATAAAGCCATCTTAGAAGCGGCAAACGCAGCGATCGCCCAAGGCAATTATGAAGGATTCTTGTCGTTCTGCGCCGACGACACACAATGGACGTTTGTAGGCGACAAGACCCTTGAAGGAAAAGAAGCCGTTCGCCAATGGATGGTAACGACATACTTAGAGCCGCCAAAGTTTAGGGTCGTGAACTTAATCGCTGAGGGTGATTTCGTTACAGCACTCGGCGACATCACCATGAAGGACGAAGACGGGAAGACGGCTGATTACTCGTACTGTGACATCTGGCGCTTTCGCGATGGTCAGATGGTCGAATTAAGAGCTTTCGTCATCAAAACCTTGAGAAGGTGATGAAAGAATTTGGTGAAAACAATTTGACACACCCTTTTGTTACATAGATCAATGACATGTTCAAAACTGCAAAATCACAACAAGAATTACTGAAATTCAACCTCTTTGGCTTTCGATTCTCATTTCAAAAGATAAAGATAGCGATGCGCCGCACAACCCTTTTCGCGATCGCGCTACTCTTTACTACCCATTTCGCCTCCGCTTGCACGCAGTCTACAGTAATCATGCCTACAATTACGTATCCTGAAACTAAGCGGGTCGATGTTGTCGAGAAGCCTTTCGGGCAGACGGTCGCCGACCCCTATCGCTGGCTGGAAAACGATGTTCGCAACGACAAGGAAGTCGCCGCCTGGGTCGAATCGCAGAATAAAGTCACCAACAGTTAGAGCCTGTCAAGAAACAACTTTTACAATTTATTATCTAGAAAGCTTACTGAGAAGGCATTTCTAGCTCAAAAGAGGCAAGGTTGTTACATGACAAGCTCTTATCTCGATAAGCTGCCAGGTCGAGATATCTTCAAGGATCGACTCAAGCAGTTGTACAACTATGAGCAATTTTCTATTCCGGTCAAACAGGGTGAACGATATTTCTACCTCCATAATTCTGGACTTCAGAACCAACCAGTTCTCTATGTCCGGGACAGCGTAGATGGCGTAGGGCGCGTGCTAATCGATCCCAACCGTTGGGCAAAGGACGGGGTAACTGCACTAGCTGAATGGTCAGCATCCGACGACGGTAAGCGCGTGGTTTATGCGGTGCAGGATGGCGGCAGCGACTGGCGCACGATCCGGGTGCTGGACGTAAACACGGGCAAGGTGCAGGGCGATGAAGTCAAATGGGTGAGGTTCAGCCCCACCATCGCATGGGCTAAGGACGGCTCCGGCTTTTTCTACGCTCGTTTCCCTGAACCGAAGCCAGGTACCGAATCGCAAGCAAGCGTAGCCAACCATGCCGTCTATTTTCATGCGATCGGCACGCCCCAAGCACAGGATCGGCTGGTTTATGCAACTCCAGATCAGCCGACCCTGGGGCATTACTTGAGCATCACCGAAGACGGGCGTTACATCGCGATCGTTTCCACGCCCGCTTCGATCGGCAACAAACTGACTGTGGTGGATCTCCAGAGCGCCGACTGGAAACCCCGCAAGCTGGTCGATAATCTCGACGATCAATGGAGCGTCGTTGGCAATGTGGGGACGAAATTCTTCCTCAGAACCACCCAGGACGCGCCGCGCTTTAAGGTGGTGACGATGGACATTGCCGCTGCCGATCCGGTGATCACAGATGTGGTGCCGGAGCAGGATTCGGTTCTGGGCAATGCGTCGCTGGTCAGTGGACGGCTGCTAATCTCCACTCGTGTTGATGTGAAGACGGAGGTTCGACGCTACACGCTGGATGGCAAGCCTGATGGTATGGTGAAACTGCCGGGTATCGGCACTGCTGGCGGTTTTAAGAGCGACCCGGATGACTCAGAAACCTTCTTCATCTTCACTAGCTTCAACACTCCAGGCATCATCTATCGATACGATGTCGCCAGCAACACGGCGCAGGTGTGGGCAAAACCCAAGGTGGCGATCGATCTCAATCGGATCGCAGTCGAACAGCGGTTCTACAAGTCGAAGGATGGCACCCGCATCCCGATGTTTATCGTCCGGCGCAAGGATGTGACCGTAGCCGCACCGACCCTACTCCATGCCTATGGAGGCTATGGCATCCCCATGCTTCCTGAGTTCTTGCCAGCGCCGCTGGGGTGGGTCGAACAGGGCGGAGTGTATGCGATCGCTAACATTCGCGGCGGCTCCGAATATGGCAAGGCATGGCACGAAGCGGGTCGTCGTCAGAAAAAGCAGAACGTCTTCGATGATTTCATCGCAGCGGGCGAGTATCTGAAGGCACAGAGTATCACGCCCCAAAATGGCTTGGCGATTCAGGGCGGATCGAATGGCGGACTCCTGATCGGTGCAGTGGTCAATCAACGATCGGATCTGTTCGCTGCTGCGTTACCCCAGGTTGGTGTGATGGATATGCTCCGCTTCGACCAGTTCACAGGCGGGAAATTATGGCTAGACGAATATGGGTCTCCGGCACAGGAAGCGGATTTCCGTAACCTCTTGAAATATTCGCCTTATCACAACATCCAGTCCGGCAAGGCTTATCCTGCGATCCTCGCCACCACTGCCGACACGGACGATCGCGTGGTGCCGAGTCACACCTTCAAATATGTCGCTGCGCTCCAGGCGGCGGATATCGGTGACAAGCCCCACCTTGCCCGCATCGAGACGCGCGCGGGACATGGAGCGGGCAAGCCCACGGACAAGATCATTGAGGAAACGGCGGATATGTGGGCTTTTGCCGCTCATTGGACGGGGCTGGATGTGAAACCAGCGAAGTGATCGCGTCAAACAAATCAACATACGTCGAACTAATCGAGGAAGCGTAACGCCTCACACCACTCTATTTCCGTCAAGGCGTAAGTCCTAACAAACTAATTTACAGTCCGCGTTTTGGTGGGGTCATCGATGACCCCGTTGATACCTGAACCCATCAACAACTAGCTCGAAGGAGTTTATCCCCATGTCTCACATTTCTTCTAACCACAAGAAAGATCGTGTCCTACCCACGCACCGCTCTGAGCCAACGGTTCCCGCTAAGAGGAGAACTATGCTTGCTCACAAGCCCCACGTCCGAAGCTCGCTAATGATTGGGGCGGTGATACTGGTTCTTAGAGCTTGTCATGTAACAACCTTGCCTCTTTTGAGCTAGAAATGCCTTCTCAGTAAGCTTTCTAGATAATAAATTGTAAAAGTTGTTTCTTGACAGGCTCTTAGTGCCTGCGGCCAGCCCACATTCGGGCACCCGTCAGAGCTAGGAGGAAAGATCCCTGCGGATCTGAAACGCTTCTACGACCAAAAGCTGACCTTCGGCTCGTGCGAGGGCTACGCCACCACGGATGCCGACGCTAAGGACTTCGCCAACGACACCTTCAAATGCGCCCGGCTTGAGGTGCCGCTCGACTACCAGAACCCAGGCGGGCGAACCGCGCAGATTGCACTGCTGCGCGTACCGGCGAAGGACAAGCCGAGCAAACGAATCGGCTCCCTGCTGCTCAACCCAGGCGGCCCCGGCATGTCCGGGATGAGCTACGCGGTTGAGGTGGCAGAAAAATTGGCCGACAGTCCGATCACCAAGCAGTTTGACCTGATCGGGTTCGACCCACGCGGGGTTGCGGCCTCGACACCAGCCCTAGACTGCTTCACCGATGCCGAACGAGAGGCCGACTTGTTGGTCAACTCGATCAACTCCGGGGGCAAGGACTACACCGACCACGAGACCCGTCAGTTGTACCAAAAATGTGCCGAGCGTTCCGGCGGTGAAGACGTGCTGGCTCACGTCGGCACGCGCGATGTCGCCCGTGACATGGACGTACTCCGCGCGGTGCTCGGCGATGACAAGCTCTCCTTTCTCAGAGCCAGCTACGGTACCCGGCTCGGCGCGATCTACGCCGAAACCTTCCCGCAGAACGTGCGGGCCATGGTGCTCGACGCCGCGATCGACCCCACCACCGGCACCACCGAGCGTCGCCTCGTCCAGTTCGCGGGTTTCCAGCGTGCCTTCGACAACATGGCGGCTTTCTGCGCTAAAACCCCGACTTGTCCGCTCGGCACTGATCCCAAGCAAGCTAGCGCCGCCTTCCAGCAGATCGTGCGGCCACTGATTGATAAACCGATCATCACCGCAGACGGACGCAAGGTCACTTACACCGCCGTAATTGACGGCGTAACTACTGGGCTTTACAACGAAAAGGCCTGGCCTGCGGTGATTCTAGCCATCACCGAACTCAAGTCTGGAAGCGGTAAAACCCTGCTGTTCTTGCGCGACATCCTCAGCCAGCGCAATGCCGACGGTAGCTACGGCAATAACTACGAGTCCCTGGTGGCCATTAACTGCCTCGACGAAGAACGCCACACGCCCGAGCAGGAGAGCGCGATGACGCGTGACATTTTCAAGGTCGCACCGTTTCTAGACACTGGCCGACCCGTCAATGCCCGCGACCTCTGTGAGCATTGGCGCGTGAAACCCACCCTCGGCTACCCCTACGCCCAGAACATCAAAGGACTCCCTAAAACCTTGGTCGTGTCGGTCACTCGCGATCCGGCCACCCCGCACGAGGGCGGCATCAGCCTCGCCAAGACACTCGGCGCGAGCCTGCTGACCGTCGAGGGCGAACAGCACGGTGTAGCCCTCACCGCCGGCAATGCGTGTGTCAACGACATCATCGCCGACTACCTCATCGGTCTCAAAATCCCCGCAGACGGCGCTCGCTGCGTCCTTTAGGCGCGTTGGGACACTAGTAGTCTGCCAAGGGAACTTTGCATTGTGGTCAGCAGAGGGGCAAAGAGGAAAGAACTTATACAATCTCTCCCCTGCTCCCCTCCACGTAGCAATTTTAGGTTGGTACACTACTAGATTTATTAGAATCTTCGTGAGTAGCAATTCTTTAGATTACTGCTTCTTGCTTGCTAGTCTGAGAGCAGCCTATGATTCTGTTAACTATGAATAGATGAAACTAATTCTATTTTCTGGTATCCCTGGCACTGGGAAAAGTACCCTATCAGAAGAAATTGCACGGATATTGCATATACCTGTATTCTCTCTAGACTGGATACTAGGGGCAATGCTGCTATCACAGTTGCGTGTTCAACAGGAGGGATTTTACGTTACGACTGCTGAAGCGCTGCTGACAATGCTAATCCAAAGACAACTAATGTTAGGACAATCGGCTATTTTAGACACTCCTGCTAATACAGTCGCACAAAGAAAACGCTGGCAGGATTTAGCGCAATCACATAATGCAGAATTTTATGGAATTGAAACAATTTGCTCAGATATGGAGCTACATCGTAGACGAGTCGAAGGGCGTAAGCGTGGTATTCCAGGTTGGCATGACACTGTTAGTTGGAGCCATGTAGAACGAATGCGTTTGAAGAGTGAAGTTTGGACAGATGATGAAGGAGAACACCTGACAATAGATGCAGTTCATCCTTTAAATGAAAATATTCAGACAATTCTGAAATATGTTCAATCCTGAAAATAATAACAGAACTAGCTCAGGAAGAGCGATCGCATTCTCAGTTTACTGAAGCGCGTTCAGCAGATGGAGCAAGAAAAAGCGGGGATTAAGAAGATATTGCAAGTGTTGTGGGTTAATATCCGAGACGACAATAACTTACTATTATTGTGCAACTTGTAAGCACAAAAACTTACTTTGAGCAATTGCTCCACTGCGCTCTTGTAATTCGCCAATAGACCTCGCTCCAACCTCGTTTGGACATCCATGTGGAACCTGGACGGATGGTAACTATTTCTGCTCCCATCCACCATGCCAACCGAGCGACCCGCACATTTGCACTGACTGTGAAACCAGAGATCACGTCTAGCCTGAGTACCCTAAATCCGAAGTCGAGCAGGGCGCGTCCAACCTCGATCGCGTAGGCATATCGCCCCCAATAGTCAGGTGCAAGTTCAATCCCCAGTTCCATTTCACCTGCATCATACCCCCTTCCCCGTAATCCGCAGCAACCGACAAGCGCGTAAGGTTCACGCCGTTGGACAATCGCAAGCTGGTAGTTAAGTCGAGGCTGCTCAGAAGCCCATGTGCAAAATGTCTCAAACAAACGTGCTGAATTTTCAGGACTAGCTTCGCCCCCTTGAGAAAATATTTGACTGCGTGGATCGGCTTGATAGTTTAGGAATGACGATCTATCTAACTCAACGAAATCACGCAGCAGAAATCTCTTGGTCACTATCTCCATATCAATAGCTGAATGGTTCATACGATTTTAATTGGATAGAAGCTTTGCATGAGTGTCAAGCATGGGTCGAGGAACTAGTCGGTTTCATTCGCAATAAGCAGGCATATTATCAGTGAAGTTTAAGGGCTATGAAGCTTATACAGCAAGCTCTTTAGCTCACTTGTCTTCCCTTAAACCAATCGCGTGCGATCATCCTTGCTAATTTGCAATTGAGGAATCAGGGATAAAGGTTGAGTATTGGAAGATAGGTAAGTCGGTAGAAAAATTTACAAGTATGTAACAAACAGGAGAGCAGAAGAATAAGAGTTAAATCTTACACTGTGCGGTTGGTTTGGAATGGTGAACTTCACAGCTTTTTAAAGTACCTGGCAATTGGTAACAACCCGAAACCCAGCTTTTCATAAGTACAACGTGCTGGTGCATGGCTAGGATCGCCTCCAGTCTCGACCATAGCAAGGGACATACCAGCAGCTTTCATCCAGTTAAGAGCGAACTCTATAAGAGCGGCTCCAATGCCAAGACGTTGATAATCTGGATCAACGGCAATCATGTAGATTTCTCCCATACTACTCTCTGAATGGAGCTTCACGGCTACAAAGCCCACGGTTGAATCAGCAGAGTCGATTGCAACCCACACCTTTATGTCTGCTGTAGTACAGACGGACTCCACAGCATTAAGCTGGGTTACACGCCAACCATCAGGGTAGAATGAATGGTACACCTCAATATCCATCGCTTTTTGAATCGAATCAAAGACCGGACTCCATGCCCGAAGCGAAAGACTTTTGATGGTATCAAGTTTGCTATCTTCGTATGGTTCAATTCGCATAGAGGTATTATGTGGTTACGGTATATTACATAAATACTACCAGCTAATCTTTTGTTTTTCTGGTATGGGGAGTACACCGTCAGACTTGACCACCTAAAGCCACTGAATTACCTGGAATCGGAATGTCGGCAGATGCAGCTCCTTTGCGATTGCATCAGTAGGCTACGGGACAGTGGCAAGCTAGAAGCACCAGCACAGGCAGTGCTAAAGTGCTTGGGAGAGTTGAAGCGTCAGTATTTGAGTGAGTTTGAGGAAAAATTATTAGGTTTTATTGAACAAGAATATGAGATTGTAGATTAGGGCAGAGTTGATCCGATCTTTGAAGATACATTGGCGTTCATACAGTCGCTATTTCATGGCACAAAAGTATTTCTTGTTCTTGGGTCATACAATCTGAACATCATCTCAAATCACCAACTAGAGTATTATGTCTAAACTTTTTGCCGTTGTGGTTGCAACCGTTCCAGAGTACTACGACTACAAATTGGCTCACCCAGAGCATGACCAAAATCAACTCGCTTGGTTTAATGAGCAACATGAGAAAGGAACACTACTGTGCTGTGGTCCGTTTTCTCCCCATGATGGAACTGGGCTTTGGGTAATCCAGGCAGAGAATCTTGAACAGGCTCAAGCTGTTGTAAACAGCAGTCCTCGTGCGCGAGATGGTATGCTAGCGGACTCTGCTAGAGTTGTGGAGTGGGAAGTTCACATTGGACGCGATCGTTTTGCTCCCGTGTGAATAATTAGAAGCAACAATTGCTAAATTACTTGGATATAAACAGATAAATGCACAGTAGAAAATTCTCATAATTGAGATAACAGCAAAATTTCTAAAGTAAGCGTGCGGCTGCCTCACGTAATCGGGAATTACAATCAGTAACTATTGGACTACCATGAGCTACAGAAATAATCTGCAAATCAGTGATGGCATCAGCTAATGCTTCTAACCATTGACGATAGGCATGGCGATCTGTGAGAAAAAAGCGTTTACCCAAGCCAGTGATCCCGAAAAATCCACTTGACCCAATAAGACTTGCTCCTAGCCACTGAAGTAAGAATTCTGCCGTAGGTAAATGTTGCTGTAAATATTGCTTGTTCAGATTAAAGAGAATGTCAGTAAACACTAGTGCTTTTCCCGTAGCAAGAGGCAGTTCATAAACTAGTTCTTGCTCCCGGATACCATCAGGTATGTGGCAAATAATACCGTAAGCAGGTAAAACTTCTTCTGCGATTCCGTCTACGGCTACCACTTGTTCAACATAAGGTTTTGCTGTTGCGGGGCAAACAACTAATAGTTTGGGATAGCGTTGTTTATATACACCTGCATCAAGCCTATGGATGCGGTTAGGTACAATTAGGATTTTAGGTGTGCCTAAAGATTCAAGTTCTGCCATTCCTTGTTGATTTAAAGCGATGGCACTGTGAATTAGTAAGCTGGAGTCGGCGAATCTATAAACCACCATTTCGCGTGGCACCATAACAGAACTGGGCAAAGTGCCAGTTACGTGCCAAAGATTTGGTGCTAGTTCTTCAATTGCACCGTGAAGTAAAATATGAGACTGCCAGTTATCTTCATTAGGAGCGCTTTTATGTTGAGGAGGTTTAATTGAGGAGAAGAAAGAATAAAATCGTTCAGAAGCTTGTTCTTTTTCTTGATTCATATATCTCACTGCCTGCAAGATGAACCTATCCCACTAATAATATTTTGTGAATCCAGATGTGGATGGTAGCGAGGTCAATAAATAACTTCCATTCCAGGTCACTCAATCCTTCAAAACGTCCACCCATCTACCCCTCCTTCTTGAGAAGTAGATTACCATACTTTTATATTAGTGGGATAGGTTCTTGTTTGTTCGGTAGTAAAAGCCGAAGTAACGAACAGGCATCTTCAAGAGAAAACTTTGATATGCAACTGTCAAAGCATCATCAACAGTATTTAATTTTGTTCATAAGTCAAATAGGAACCCTATAGTCGAAAGCGAAAAAGACTTTGAATTATCTTTGTCAAAGTTTCAAGGGAAGGGTAATTTGAAATGTGGAACCTTGACTTAGCATACTATTTACAGTAATTTGCCCTCCGTATCGTTGCACAATTTGTTGAGCGATTGCAAGTCCAAGTCCAAAGCCGCCTGTTTGCCGAGATCGGACGGTATCTACACGATAAAAACGATCAAATATATGTGGCAAATCAGTGGACGGAATACCAATGCCGTTGTCTTTGACCTGAATTACCGCAGAGTGAGACTGGGTAAAAAGATATAATTCTACCTTTCCATCTGCTGGTGTGTACTTGAAGGCATTAGTTAGTAGATTAATTACAGCTTGTTTGAGCAAATTAGCATCGGCTTTTAACATGATCCGATGCTCTGGAAGGTGAGCATTGAAATTGAGCTTTTGAGCAGGAGCTTGGACAGCAAAATCCTGAGCAAGCGATCGCAATATTTCACACAAATCAACAGGTTTTAATCCGGTTTCTGCAAGGGAGCCATTATGACGCGACAAAAAAAGCAGATCATTGATCAGCGTACTCATCGACTTAGCAGTTTGAGCGATATTTTGTAACCGCAATCTTTGCTCCACGGGGTCTTCGGGAGGCATCAGAGCAACTTGGGCATTGCTCAATACCGTAGCAACGGGTGCGCGTAATTCATGAGAAGCATCGGCTGTAAATTGCTGCAATTGCTGATAAGCACGGAGGCTTGGCCGCATTGCCAATCCGCCCAAAAACCAACCTGTAATACCAATTACACCAAAAGTCACGGGAACCCCAAAAGTTAAAAACAAACGGGCTTGGTTTAGTCCAACGCGTAGAGAGTTCATTGGAACTGCCGTTTGGAAATAACCAATCAGCACCTTACCTTCCAAAATAGGAACTGTCACTTGGCGAACCCAGGTTTTTGTAGTAGGTAACTCTGAGCCTATTGGTGCTTTTATTGTTTGAAATCCAGGTTCTGCGGTCAACTGTTTGCCATCTGATGAACCGATAAATTGCAAAAGTTGTTTATTAGAGTTATACCACCGCGCATACATTAGCCCGCCATTCAACGATGCATCACTTTCTACAGGAGTCTGTCCGCGCTGATTTCGCCATTGACTTTGATAAAGCGAGTATTGGGTTTTGACGGCAAAGGCTTTACTTTGCGAAAAGAGTTCGTCGTCAAAAACCCGCAACTGTTCTTCGACACTCAGACAATAGCCCACCCCTGCAAAAGCGAACAAAATTCCACCCATTGACAGGGCAAACCAGTGAGCAAGATTACGACGGCTATGATCAAACATTTGTTATTAGTCATTGGTCATTGGTCATTGGTCATTGGGCATTGGTCATTGGGCATGGGGCATTGGGCATAGGTTAGAGCCTGTCAAGAAACAACTTTTACAATTTATTATCTAGAAAGCTTACTGAGAAGGCATTTCTAGCTCAAAAGAGGCAAGGTTGTTACATGACAAGCTCTTATTCTCTTTGTCCCCTTGTCCCCCTCATCTCCCCCTGCCTCCCCTGCCTCCTAACGGCTTAGAAAGGCGGATTTATTCGATAGCCCATCCGATGCACTGTTTCTATCCAATCTTTGACACCAATGGTTTGTAGGCGCTGGCGCAAGCGGCGAACTAAGGTAGTGACTGCGTTACTTTCTGGTTCCTCTCCGTAGCTCCAAAGGGCTTGCTCAATCTGGTTATGAGATAATACTTGGCGGGGATGACGCATTAAATACTCCATCAATTGAAACTCCCGGCTAGAAAGTTGAGTTGTCAATGAACCAAGTTCGAGCGTCAAAGTGGATAAATGAAGTTGCAAATCGCCCAAGCTAAGTATATCTCCTTGCCACATAGGCGATCGCCTTCCTAGTGCCCGAACTCGTGCCAATAACTCTAGAACATCTATAGGCTTTACTACGTAATCATCGGCTCCAGCATCTAAACCCATTACTTTATCTAAAACCGTGTCTTTTGCCGTCAGCATCAATACAGGAGTCAGCTTACCTGCCCGTCGATATACTTGACACAATTCTACGCCACTGACTTTAGGCAACATCCAATCTAGAATCAGCAAGTCATAGTCTTTGCGAAAGGCAAACCATTGTGCTGTTTCCCCATCTGCGATCGCATCAACTGTATGCCCCACCTTCAATAAGGCTGCCCGCAGTGGCTCTAACTGCGATGTGTCATCTTCGACTAGTAAGATCAACATCCTATTTACTCAGGTTGCCGTAATTTTTCCTTGCTAATTTTAGATTAAGGTAAAAGGATGACGCAAAAGTGACGGGAAACACTCAACCTGATACCTTCCATGCAGCAACTTCAACTTTTTCAAGCGTTGCGATCGTTAGGCTTTGTGTTTTGGTTGTCCTTGCCGTTGATTGGGTTAGTTTTTTGGCTGGGAAGCGGCTTTGTTGGAGATCGGATTTTAAGTCACTCCAATCTCACCAAAAAATATCTGCTAGCAGATACCCAATCGGCACGACAGATTATGAAAAGGATAGTAGCGATCAAAGTGGAAGTTCTCCCCGAAGAAGGAATTTCACGGGTGAACGTTAAAACCAACAACTCAGTTCTCACAAGGATAGTATTTGAATTTCCAATCACAGATATAAGCCAACTTGAAACCGCTCTTAGTCAGGAGTTAGGCTTACCACGCGATCGCGTTAAAGAATTAATAGTTGAGTCGAAGCAGTAGGAAACTTTTTGACCAATGACTAAGGGAACTCCAAAAAATAAATTATTCCGCTTCAGGTCGTTGAATATTGACTGTTGACTGTTAACTGTTGACCATTGACGGTTGACAGTCAACAGTAGCAATGGAATATTTTTTTAGTTGGAAGTCCCTTAATGACTAATGACCAATGACTAATGACTATCCTTGACATTTCTTTGTCATATTTATGCAATAAACTACAAAAAAGGTAACGTAAATTTACTTTTATCTAAATAATTGATTGTTGATAGCGAACATTTGACTATTCATTGTTCACTTTCAACGGTTAACCCTTAGCCCTTAAACCTCAGTAGCCCACCGTTAATCGCTATGGATACTTCTGAAACTGAAGTTTTAAAGGTTGAAACCCAATCAGATAGTTCTGTGCCTTCTGAGTTAGCACCTACTCGTTCGGGTAAACCTTGGTTCTGGAGATTGCTGATTTCATTTTTGGCAACCGGTGGCATTATCCTCTGGCGGATGTTTGCTCCTGGTGGCACACCACCCTCTTCTGTGGCACAACAAGGGCCGCCACCTGCAAAACCAATTGAAACGATCGCCTTGGCAACTGGAAGTGCTACAAGAAGCGTCCAGTTGTTGGGACAAGTAGAAGCCACTCAGCAGTCAACAATCCGCGCTCAAACTGGCGGAATTGTCAAGCAAATTTCAGTGCAACCAGGCGATCACGTGAAAGTCGGAATGGCGATCGCTTTACTGGATGATACCGATCAGCAATTGGCAATTAGCCAAGCACGAGCGCAACTCGCACAACAACGGAGCAATTTAGCCCGTTTGGAAGTTGGTACTCGTCCTGAAATCATTGCTCAACGGCAAGCCGCCGTCACATCTGCGAAGGCGCGAGAATTGGAAGCACGGGATAACCTGAAACGGACTAGCGATCTTGTGAAAGAGGGTGCTTTGTCTCAAAGATTGTTAGTGGAAGCCCAAGCACAATTGAATAGCATTCAGGGAGAACGGTTAGAAGCCGAAGCAGAACTTGCCGAAGCTAAAGCTGGGCCAATTCAAGAAGAAATCGCTGCTCAACGAGCCAATGTAGAAGCAGCTAAAGCTACTTTAGCTCAAGCAGAATTAGCCCGGCAGCGCACGCGGATTCTGGCATCAGAATCGGGTATAGTGCAGACTCGCCATATCAGCAATGGTGATTTAGTCCAAAGTTCTGGTGAAATTGTCACCTTAGTAGCAGGCGATCGCTTCGATATTTTCCTAGAGTTACCCGAAGAACTCAGTGGTAAAGTTACCCCAGGGATGACAATCGATCTCACAACTCGCGCCCTACCGCAATGGAAACAACGCGCCACCATCACTGCTGTAGTCCCTTCTGCCGAAACTGCTTCCCGTCGCCAGCGTGTGCGTGTCCAAATTAACAAACCCCCCACAGGATTAATACCAGGAATGGCGATCGCAGGCAACTTAAATATGCCCTCGAACCGTTCTAGCTTTGTAGTATCACGAGATGCACTAACCAGAAGACAAAACGAGTGGCTAGTTTTTGCAGTTGCAGATGGCAAAGCTAAACAAATTCCAGTCGAGATGGTTTCTGATATGGGTAAAAATGTCGCAATTTATCATCCCACTTTACGCACAGGTCAACGCATTGTGCTTCGTGGCGGTGATGGATTGCAAGATGGTGCGCCTGTAAAGATAGTTGATCCAACTTAAAACAATTCGCAATTCGCAATTCGCAATTCGCAATTCGCAATTCGCAATTACGTTTTGTTACGGGGATTTAAACCCCCAAAGTTGCTTAAAACATAGGTTTTACTACTCCATAGACTTCTTGCAGAAGTCGGTTAAAGAGGAAGAATCGTCTCTTTCTCCTTTAGCCTTTCCTTCTTAAAAAAACTGCAAACCCAGTTTAAATTAATACAGTTCACTTAGGAATTTCTTTCTTCTTCTCCTCCTTTGCGTTCTTTGCGTCCTTTGCTGTTCGTTAAAAAAATTACTTTAACAAATAGTCAAGCATTAACTGAACCGTATTGCATTTTAAATATGACTTTCTAAATTACGAATTAGTTATGAATTTTATTGAAACTGCCGTTCGTTGGCGACATGGAACTTTTGTTTTGTTTTGCTTGCTAGCAATGTTCGGGGTGTTCTCTCTACTAAAGTTACCCCTAGAGTTACAACCAGGAGGTGATCGCCCGGAAATTACGATCACAACTACCTATCCAGGCGCAGGGCCAACAGAAGTAGAAGACCTGATTACCCGCCCCATCGAAGAACAGATGCAAGAGGTGTTAGGTGTCCAAGAAATTAGCAGTACTTCTCGTGCTGGACGCAGCAACATTACCTTAGAATTTGCTCAGGATGCCAACGCCAGAGAACGGATGATAGATGTTCTCAACCGCTTGCAGCAGGTGGAAAGCTTGCCTCCAGAAGCGCAGGAATCGAATGTAGAACTGGTAGGTGGTAACAGTTCACCGATGATGTGGATTCCCTTTGATACCAAAGAAGGATTTCAACCAGATGCAGACCGTTATCGGGACTTAGCAGACGAAGTGGTAATTCCCCGTTTGCGGCGAGTCGAAGGAACTGGGCAGTTTTTGTTAGTGGGTGGACAAGAACGAGAAGTCGAGGTGAAGGTTGATCCGAAAGCATTAAGCGATCGCAACCTCGCAATTGGCGATGTAGTCCGAGTTCTTCAAGAAAACAACCGCGATATTCGGGGTGGGCCATTAATTCTGGGACGACGGGAATATCGAGTCCGCACCATCAGCCGATCGCAAGATTTATCGCAAATTGAAGGCTTTGTGTTGCGACGCGACCAATCGGGCACTGTTTACTTGCGAGATGTAGCAAAAGTACAGATGGGACGCAAACCCCAAGATAGCGCCTTGGTGTTCAACGGCAAACCTGGGGTAGCAGTCGGTGTAATTCGGCAAATTGGGGCGAATGTGCCAGAGGTGGCTAAAGGCATTCGGGCGGAAATTGCTGCACTGCAAACTGAATTTGACCGGCAAAACCAAGGCATTCGCTTTATTTATAACTATGACGAGAGTCAGTACATCAATCAATCGGTAAGTTTCGTTGGAGAGAACTTGATCAGTGGAGCATTACTAGCAACTATCGTCTTAGTTCTATTCCTTGGCTCAATGCGAACTGTTGCTGTAGTTGCAATCACCATTCCTATCGGCACAATTGCTGTATTCATTGTTATGTCTGCATTTGGACGAACATTGAACATCATCAGTTTAGCAGGACTAGCATTTTCTGTGGGTATGGTAGTGGATAACTCAATTGTTGTAATTGAGAATGTCTTTACCCAGATGCAGCAGGGCAAAAACGCACTTCGGGCAGCAATCGATGGTACTCAGGAAGTTTGGGGCGCAATGCTTGGTTCTACCTTAAGCAACGTAGTGGTTTTTGTACCACTGTTAATGGTGACGGGTGAAGCAGGGCAACTCTACACCGATATGGCGATCGCTCTTTCTGCCTCTTCTCTATTCTCGCTGTTTGCGGCATTAACTTTAGTACCAATGCTATCGGGATTGTTCCTGAAACAATCGGAAGCCATGCAAATGATGCAGGGTGGTGAATATCGGGGCGGTAATTGGTTTGAGCGAATGGTAGCTAAAACCTCTGCGGTGTTTCGTCATTTTCAAGGCAAACTCGAAAACTTTCTCGCCGCTACCGTCAGTTGGTCACTGGGACGTAAGCGTATTGGTCGCAGATTAATTGTGCTGTCGATTCCGATTGTTTTACTCGTGACAAGTATTTTCCTTTTACCACCTGCCGATTATTTACCCGAAGGAAATCGTAACTTAGTTGTATTGCGGGCAGAACCGTTACCGGGAACCAGTATCCCAGAAGCGATTCGGCAATCTGAATCTGTGCAAAAATTTCTGCGATCGCAACCAGAAGTTGAGCGTATCATGTATGTTGACCGTCCAGGGGCGCTGCGCGGGATTGCAACTATCTTAAAACCAGAATTTGCCACGACTACGGGACTAGCTGATATGGTAGATCGGTTACGCGCCCAAAGCAGTAACTTTGCTGGATACCGTTTTGTGATCCCAACACGGATTTCTATATTCCGCGATCCGGGTAAAGAATTTGAAGTAGATATTGTTGGGGCTGATTTAAATCAGATTGGTGACTTAGAAAAGCAAATTACCGGCAAATTGCGATCGCTTACTGGGGTTCAAAATGTCCGCTCAAACTTTGTCTTGGGTGCAGGAGAATTACAAGTGATTCCCAACCGCGAACGCATCGCCGAAGTAGGACTTTCGGAAGCAGAAATTGGTTCGATGGTAGAAGCAGCATTGGGTGGTAAAGTTGCCTCCGATTACATTGATGGCAAAGAAGAATTAGATGTCTCAGTGGAACTACAAAATACTGCTGTGGAAACCCCAGAGCAACTGCGCCAATTACCTCTATATGCACAAGGACGACAAGTGCAACTGGGGGATATTGCCGAAGTCGTGGAAACAACGGGCGCTGATGCTATTAACCACGTTGATTTAGAGCGATCAATTAGTCTTACAGTTTCCCTTGCACCCAATGCCCCCCTTGCTACGCTGGTAGAACGTACCGAAGAAGAAATTCTGGCTCCTCTGCGTGCCAGTTTACCAACAGGCTATCGGCTAGAACTGTCAGGTTCAGCAGATCAGTTAGCAACAACTGTTGGGCAATTAGCTGCTGCATTTGCATTTTCGATTTTGATTACTTACTTGTTACTGGTGGCGTTGTATCGCTCATTCCTTTACCCAATGGTGATTATGGCAACAGTACCGATGGGTATGAGTGGCGCACTATTGAGCCTAGTAATTGCTAACATGATTCCGGGGATGAATGTGGCATTGGATATGATTACAGCCTTGGGATTTGTGATCCTTACAGGTGTGGTTGTTAACAATGCCATTCTACTGGTTGATCGCGCCTTGCAACTCCAGCAAGCAGGTGAAGATTTTGATGCATCCTTATATAATGCGACAAGCGATCGCTTACGGGCGATTTTCATGTCTGCTGGCACTAGTGTCTTGGGGATGTTACCGCTAGCAGTTCTACCAGGTCAGGGTTCAGAGTTATATCAAGGGTTAGGCATTGTTTTAACAGGTGGTCTGGCTTTTTCTACTATTTTGACACCTACTGTTGTACCCGCACTTATGGGTTTACTGTACGATCTTTCTGGACGGAAATCGCCGCGATTACCAGCTGCAAAAAAGCCGGACACTGCTACTAAAAATAGTGCAACTTAATACTTACCGTGTTGATGAAGTCTGCCAAATTCTAGCTCTTGACAACCCAGGACTCAGGGGTAAGGCTGGCTGCCGGTGCATCATCAACCATCTGGGTGAGTTGTACAGTCACAATGTGGGGACTAAGGACAAGCAACTAAATCGAAATTACAATCATTACGAGACAAAGTAATCATGGAATTTAACCCAAACAACAATGTTGTTAAACTCTGTCTTCAAGGTATGGGCATGGAAGAAAAAGGCAAACCAGAAGAAGCAAGTAAACTGTTTCTTCAAGCCTAGAACGAAGCGACACACGACTTTGAAAAATTTATTTCAGCCCATTATGTAGCTCGATATCAGAAAAATATTTCTGACAAATTAAAATGGCTCGAAACGGCTTTGCAGTTTGCATTAAAAATAAATAACAACACTGTTAAGAGTGCAATACCTTCTCTATATTCAAACATTGCCAAATGCTATGAGGATTTAAGCGACCCTGACAAGGCAAGAAAGAATTATGAATTAGCAACTTCGTTTAAGGATAAACCTTCTGACAAAGGCCCCTTTTATCATGGAACGAAAGCAGATTTGTCGGTTGGCGATTTGCTGACAGCAGGAGGCAGTTCTAATTACAAACTTGAACTCAAAATGAATCACATTTATTTCACAGCCCTTGTCAATGGGGCTATCCATTAGTCACATCTTTCTTAACAAAAGCTAAAAGCTAATTCTCAACAGGATTAGAGACGATGATGAGAATAGGAGGACTAGACAAACAG